>CALHMM010000068.1 GCA_938034715.1 Minisyncoccota bacterium | reverse complement strand
TCAGCTCGTGACCAATCCACTAAAATCAAAAAAAATCATTCTAACAGCTATATTACTTGTAATATTTGCTGTTACTTATATGATCTATCGCAGCTCTGCCGCATCAGAAAAGATCGTTATAAGCAATGATTCCACTCATCGACAAAACATCCCTACATCTACACCAACGCCAACAGATGACACCGTAGAAATCGCGCCCGAAGAATTAGATACTGTGCGGAGCTGTGCGAGTGCCTGGCTCTACGCTGGCAGTTGTGATGCACAACTAACATATCAAAGCCAACAGATCCATACGCTGAAAGCACAGTGGGCACAAATCGATAATGATGGTGCATTGAAGATGTGGAATGCTTCTGACTATGGAGGCTGTGGATACAACGAAGATGCGGCAAATGACGTAAAAAGTAATTCGACAGAGCAATTCCTCACGATCATCACGAGTTGTGATGAGTTGTCTGGATTTCGTGCACTAATCGCATCACCAGATTTGCAAAATCAATTTACACAAGATACGCTGGCATTTCTAGATACAACTGGATGGACAGGTATAGACATAGATTTCGAATGCTACCACTCATGGACAAGTGAGGATATGAAAAATTACGTCACATTTCTGTCGCAGTACGTGCAGACTTTGAGTAGATCAGGCTATAAGGTAAATGTTGCTATTAATCCAAAATTGGACAACACTTCCTATCCACAAAATTTTGATTACTCACTCCTCGTAGATATTCCTGTCAACGAGTGGGAAATTATGACGTATGACTATGCTTATAGTTTTGGTTCTGAAGGATATATGCCGGTACAGGATTTGGAGTGGGCTAAGAAAGCCTATGAATACGCATCGTCTATCCTTGATCCCAAAGATATCTCTATGGGTATACCAGCCTATGGCTATCATGTTAAGTGTGATGCAGAAATGCCTGAGCCTATGTACTTCAATGGAAAAGACGTAGAAAAACTACCAGGATATTCCACAGGGTCCTATAATAAAGCAAGTGGCGAGTATACATGGTCTGACGGAGATAATTGTTATTGGTACAGTGATCAAAAAGCGATGGACACGAAGCGCTTATATTTAGAAGGTTTAGGAGTTAGGAAAGTTGCAGTGTGGTCAATCGGTGGGGATAATGACTGGTTCACGAGTGAAGAAGATGCATCTTGTTCAGCGCAATGATAAAGAGCTGTGAATAGCTTACTTATAAAATGACGGGTAACAGTCAAGAATTTTTATGCAATAGTGGTATATTACTGTATCATAAATAAGTAGTTTTGTCTTTATAGACAAAACTAAAGAAAAAATGTAGCATTACAAGTTGGGGGGTTTACATATTCGCATAATTCCTACACCTCAATTACATGAGGAGTATTTTTTCTATGAAAATTTCAGTTATAGTCCCTTGCTACAATGAAGAAAAAGGCATACTTGCAACAATTCAATCGTGCATCTCGCAATCTGAGAAGCTACACGAAATAATTGTAGTAGACGATTGTAGTTCAGATAACACTTCAGAAATCATCAAGAAAGCAGAAAAAAAGCATTCCAACATTCGAGGGGTCTATCTAAAAGAAAACACAGGTTTGAAGAGTAAAGCTTTAGAAAAAGGACTTCAGATTGTTAGTGGAGAAGTATTTGTGACCCTAGATGGTGATAGTCAACTTGATAAGGACTTTGTAAAGCATGTGAAGCAAGCATTTGAAGAAAACACTGAAGTTCAAGCCTTTAGTGGGTTTATCGTCAGCAAAAAACATAATTTATTAACAGCATCTAGGGCATTCGAGTATTTTCTGGCGCAGCACATCTTCAAGAAGGCACAGGACATACTTGGATTTATATACGTTATGCCAGGGTGTGCCTCTGCCTATAGGACAGAGTTCTTTAAAGAAAATATCATCTTCCGCCATGACTCACTTGCGGAAGATCTTGATATAACTTTCCGATACCATTTAAGCGGTAAAAAGGTCTTCTACTGCACACAAGCAATCGTCTACACACAAGACCCGCAACGCATAGGGTGCTACCTCAATCAATTACGTCGATGGTATGGCGGTGGATGGCACTGCATCTTCAAATATTTCAAAGACATTCTAGAGAAGCCAATTTTGATGCTGATTGTCAGCTTAATGATTTTCGAAGGAATATTTTCCATGTTGATGCTTATATTATTTATGTATTACGATATCGAAAAAATCGGCATCGCACTTGTCTTGAACACTGCTTTGATGGCTATCGTAGGTCTCAGTCTTGCAATTGCACAGAAAAACGTACATTTATTCTATGGTTGTTTAGTTTACCCAATAGTACACTTTATCAACATCTACGTAATTTTTGAGCAACTATTTGTCCAGACCTTCAAAGGTAAGAGAGGGTTGGTGTGGGTAAAGCCCCAGAGATATTAAAATACTACTATGTTCACTGGTTCAATCACTCTTATTTTGTCGATCATCGTTTTAGTATTTGCCCTAATTACTAAAATTGGTTGGGCAAAATCAATCTCGATATCACTCCTGACATGTCTGATTTTTGGTGGAACATTTATGCTTTACTTTACAGCAATTACAAAACAAAAAGAGAGTAATTTCGGCGTAAAATCATTGATGTTTGGAAATAGTGCACCTCGTTCGGAAGCGATTCCTATTGCCAAGGGTCAGCAAGAGCAAAAGGAGGTAGTCTGCGATAAACAAGACTATGAATCCCTACCAAGGGATGCAAGGTTCTATACCGTACGCATAGATGACATCCAAGACGACTACTATTACGATATTGTTGAAAGCATGATAGCTGACAGTGAAGTACTCGGCATAAAGCCTGTACTAGGTGTGATCCCAGATAAGATAGAAGGCTCATCAAAAATGACAAACCTCCTACGCAAAAAAAAGTGTATGTTTGAAATTGCGCAACATGGGCTTGATCATGAACGGATAAGTGTGGGCCAAGGAGAATTTGCGGAGTTTGAATCACTGAGCTATGAAGATGCTTATGACAAGATCGTACAAGGAAGAGATTCTCTTATTGAGATGGGATTTGCCGATGTAGAGACATTCATTCCTCCAGAAAACTTACTCTCGCAAGATGCTAGAGAAGCCGTAGAAGACATAGGATTTAGCCAAATATCTTCAAATGATGAGGCTCATTTCGATTCTAGTGCGAGTGTCTATCAGTACAACACAAAAAAAATTTTTAGTCCGCATGAGATCCTCACCAATTGTGAAGATCAATGGCTAGGTAAAAATCTCTGTGTCATAACAGTCCACCCACAAGACTTCACGACATTAGACGGGGAAGTTGATTGGCTCGCATATGATTTTTACTTCTATGACTTGTTAGCACTCTTGAATTCAGAACCCGATACTTATTCTATAACGTTTGCTCAGTACTCTAACATCTATAATTACTAGAATTGTCTGATTCTATTTAGAGGATTTTTGAACCATTATAAGTGATGGGTATTTATGGATGCGTTTATTTTACAAGCCTAGAGCACAGACGATGTCATGTCGTTTTGGGGTATAATACAGGGACAAACAAAAATGTGAAAATATGTATTTAGTGACTATTGAAAATTTCAAAAACTGACAAATAATTTCTACTCTAAATTCCATCATACTCTACGACAATGAAAAGTAGGTACATCATCGGAGGTTTTGTTATAATAACAACAATTGGAGTCATTTTGTATTTTCTTCGAAATATTTTTTCTCCTACACAGTCTGCCCTGCCAACTGGTGTGACTAGTGAAATAGATAATCAAGACCTAGAAGTAAGCCAGAGTGATGATGCACCAAAAATCCAAGTAGTAGCAAGGAATCTTTCAATTCCATGGGGAATGATATTTTTGTCAAAAGATGAACTTTTAATCACTGAGAGAACGGGAAAGATTGTTCGCTTGTCTGTAAATAGTTCCGACACTCAGCAAGAAGTACGACAAGAAATAACGGTCCCGTCCATAGGAGAAAGCATAACTAAGGGAGAGGGAGGCCTTCTGGGCTTAGCAAAACATCCTGCGTTCGCATCAAACAATTGGATCTATGTTTATCAAACATACAAAAGCGAGGGAAAGTCAGATTCGCTCAATCGAGTAACGCGGTATACGCTGATCGATGATATTTTAACGAACTCAAAAGTAATCATTGATGATATACCTGGAGCTGTATACCACGACGGCGGGCGGATTGCTTTTGGGCCTGATGGATTTCTCTATATAACTACAGGGGATGCAACCATTGAGGACCTTGCTCAGGACGAAGAGTCACTTGCGGGTAAGATTTTGCGACTTCACGACGATGGCAATATCCCCGCTGATAATCCATTTGGAAACGCAGTGTATTCTCTAGGTCACAGGAACCCACAGGGTCTTACATGGGATAACGACGGACAAATATGGTCGACAGAACATGGTCGATCTGGAATTGGTAATTCCGGAATGGATGAGCTAAATCAGATATCCCCAGGAAAAAATTACGGATGGCCCATTATTGAAGGTGATATGGTTGAACAGGGACTAGAAATGCCCGTCGCCCACTCTGGGCCTGATGAAACATGGGCTCCAGCAAGTGCATTGTACTGGGATGGCAGCATCTTTTTCGCTGGTCTCAGAGGGGAGTCGCTTTATGAAGCAAAACTAGATCGCACAAACACAAATGTGGTCTCAATTGTCGCACACTTCCGAGGTGAATATGGCAGACTCAGAACTCTGCAACTGGGACCTGATGGAAAATTTTACCTCACTACAAGCAATACTGATGGTCGAGCAAAAAGCGTGAAACCAAGCGACGACAAAATCATCCGCATAGATCCAAGTATTTTCAGACAATGACCCACATATGTCCAAATAAATGTATACAAGTTCTTACAAAGCAATAGTGATCATCTCGTAAATGTCGCAAGAGAAAAAATCATCCATGCAACAATATTTATACATTGAGAAAAAATACTACGTATTAGCAGTGCTGATTGCATCGATTGTTGTAGGAGGAGTTTTACTAGCGGGCAAGTCTCTATTTTCTCAGTCAAATGGTCAAGAAAATATAGGAGAAAAAGAGATAGCGCAGATACAAAGGCGTAGTAAAGTAGCTCTATATATCGACGACAGGCCAGTGCAGTTTTTAAATCAAGTAGTAAATTCAGTCCATAGTACCAGTGCTCCAAAAGGGGAAAAGCTATTACCAGATATGGAAAACGTAGAAAATCACAGTTCAATTGAACAAGCGAATATTCTCAAAAATGACTTTTCGGATGAATTAGTAGGGATCTATACAGATACGATGTTTAAAGACGATTCAAATTGGGGTGAGGTACGGTGGGCAAATTTTCACAAACGTGCATCGATTGTGCGTACTGGTAAGGATCAACAGTTACGAATACTTCTACCAAAGGGAGCGCATGGAAATTTAAAATCAGGCGGAAGCGCAGGAGTCGCCTTTGAACCACAGGATGAAATTTATCAGCGTATGACCGTACTATTTGAACCGGGCTTTGACTTTCAGATTTCTGGAAAAATCGCTGGAATCGGGAGTCCTCAAGGTGAATATACTGGAGGAAATGTACCACGTAATGGAGAGGGATTCTCATCGAGGTTTATTTGGGATGATAGAGAGGGTCAGTATGGTCGTGCGGCAATCTATCTTTACCACGTCGATCAACGTGAGATATTTGGAGACCAGGACGGGCTTGGATTTAATTGGAAAACTGGGGTGCGCTATACAATGACCCAACGCATAAAGCGTAATACTGGAAATAACAAGGATGGAATCCTGCAAGTCTGGATGAGTGAAAATGGTGGAATGCACCAACTAGTAATGGACAGGAATGATTTACGTTGGGGCCTGGATGCAAAAGGCAGAGCAGATACACTCTTAGTAAGTCCTTTCCATGGAGGATCTGGAGATAGGTATGCCCCAGATACAGACAGCTACATACAGTTAAGTAACTTTGCTATTTCAACAGAAAAGTTTAGCGATCTGCTACAATAAGGTACAGATACAATCCAAAAGCAATTCCCAAAAAATGCTAATAAATATTGAGTCAAGATAGCATAAATATGTAATTTATACACAGCTTGACACGCCACTAGCTCTCCTATAGTATTTAGATACATAATCATTGGGAGGCGTGGCCTGTTTCACTTGATTAGAGAAATCACGGTATAACCAATTAAAAAATCAACATGAAAAACATCGTAAAGAAAGGAAATGTTGCATCACTTTCGCTTGTAGCAGTCGTGGGACTAGCAGGTTGTGGAGCAGCAGATGACGTCACTACAGTAATTGACGATACAGTAGAAGTTGCACAAGAAGAAGTAATGGATGCAAAAGATGCTGTCGTTGATGCAGGAGGAGACGCTATGGATGATGCAGGTAAGATGGCAGGAGACGCTATGGACAAGGCTGCTGATCTAGGAGAAGGTGCTATGGACAAGGCTGCTGATGCAGGAGAAGCAGTAGTTGATGCAGTAACACCTACAACCAATGTTGTGGAAGCTGCGATCGCTTCACCAGACCACTCAACTCTTGTTGCAGCTGTAACAGCTGCTGGACTTGCTGAGACTCTCTCAGGGGAAGGACCATTCACAGTATTTGCCCCAGTAGACAGTGCTTTCGAAGCTCTTCCAGCCGGGACAGTAGAGACACTTTTACTACCCGAGAACAAGGCTGATCTTTCAGCGATCCTTACATACCATGTCGTTCCAGCAAAAGCAATGAGCGAAGATGTAGTAAAGATGGTTACTGAAGGTGGAGGTTCACATGAGGTAGCTACTGTGCAAGGTGGAAAACTAATCCTCAAAAATGAAGGAGGAAAAGTAACCGTAACTGATGAAAGTGGAAATGTCGCAACAGTGACTACTGCTGACCTTGAGCAATCAAATGGAGTGATTCACGTGATTGACACAGTTCTTCTTCCAAAGAGCTAACTCCCTACTGGTCATTAGGCCACAAAATGATCAAGTATAAAGTATTAAGAGGTCCTGCTTATGTAGGACCTCTTTGCTTGAATAATCTTGGGCAAACAAAAACCACTAAGTAAAAATTTCAACTCCATACCACTTCAAATTAAGGAATGCTATGAAAGATGTAATCATTTTTGACTTTGATGGTGTAATTCATGATACCTTTGAATTTCATCGTTCAAATATAAGTACTTTTATTGGGAGTGAATTATCTATTGAAGATTTTAAAAAACTTTCCGATGGAAATATTTTTGAATCAACACCAAAGGATCTAAGTAATATTGATTGGCATGCATACCACAATTTTATAAAAGATACACACACAGCTCTCCGAATCGATGAAGAAGTTAAAAACATACTCAAAAGCCTTGCGCATGAACATGAACTCCACATCATAACATCTGGATTCGAAGATCTGATTAATCAGTATTTAAAGAATAACAAAATTGCAGATCTATTTAAAAGTATTCTAGGTATGGAGACACACCGATCAAAAGTAGAAAAATTCAAGATCCTTTTTGATCAGCATGGAGTTCCCATCGATCAATCAATTTTTATCACAGATACGCTTGGTGATATCCTAGAGGCACGCGAGATTGGTGTTAGAACAATTGCTCTAGACTGCGGCTACCACGAAAAAAATCGCTTAGAAAGAGGTCAACCAGATGCAATACTATCACACTTACGTGATATAGCATCACTGTTACAATCAAACTAAAAACAACATAACCCGAGAAGCGATTCTTAGCGGATTCAATGATTCTTCTTTTTCGGATCAGTGGTTATCAATTTTAGTGAGGAGTCTTCTTAGAAAAATCATTCCCACAAATCAAGACGCTTTACTAGATTTTTGATATACTGCATCTATCAACAATCATTACTGGAAAAATTATGAAAATCATCACCTGGAATGTTAATGGAATAAGAGCTGTCGAGCGAAAAGGTGATTTACAGGATTTTGTTCAACAGTACAAAGCTGACATACTGTTGTTTCAAGAAATAAAAGGCAATAGAGAACAGTTCAGTGAGTACCTTACACAGCATCCCAAATACGATCAGTACTACCACAGCGCTCAAAAAAAAGGATATGCAGGAACGGGTATTTGGCTCAAGAAAGATTTCATAAAGACATGTGAGGACATAACCTTTCATACCAATGTACCACACGCACCAAATATGGATGAAGGCCGCGTTTCTCATATTTCTTTTACAAAAAAATCAACCGTATATGATATTTTTTCAATTTATTTCCCTAACGGAGGGAAAAGTGATGATGCTTGGGATGATAAGCTAGTTTTTTATGATAAAGTCCTAGATTACATCAATCACCTTCGCGACAAAGGACATGAGGTAATCGTAGGTGGTGATGTAAACGTCGCTCATACTGAAATTGATATCAAAAGAGCGAAGGAAAATGACGGAAAAATCGGTTTTCATCCCAAGGAAAGAGCTTGGATGGATAGAGTTGTATCTGATAACTGGCTTGATGTTTGGCGCTCACTAAATCCTGAAGTAGTAGAAGTCTATTCTTATTGGGATACTATAACGCGAGCAAGAGACCGAAATGTCGGTTGGAGAATTGACTATTTTTTCCTCGATCAAAAAATGCAA
>CALHMM010000067.1 GCA_938034715.1 Minisyncoccota bacterium | reverse complement strand
ATACACCGCTTGATCATTTGCAATTTCTAGTGCCCGCTTGCTAAAGGGTGTGTATACACTATAAGGCGTACCATCCCCCTTCAATACCTCACCAGGGGCAAAAAGAACATGATCTTTGTATTTGTGAAATGATACATTCAGACCACTAGACCGATCTACAAGCATTTTTTCTATCAGCTGATCACGTTTACGTGCGTACGGCTCATAATCTTCATTAGTATAAATATCAACCACACCATACTCAGAAAAAATATTCTCAAAAGCCTTCTCTGGTGTATCATATAGCACGAGTAAATCACTACCACTCAGACGCAGTTTTTCTTTCAATTTTTCAAGATTCTCCCAAATAAAAGTTACACGAGCATCATCTTTGGGAAGTTTAGCAAGGATTCGCTTATCAAAAATAAATACAGGTAACAGATTTTTACATTCACTCAAAGCAAAGAAAAGCGCAGCATTGTCCTCCAGACGAAGATCACGTCGAAACCACATTATTCCATCAATAGACATATTTGTATTCATAGGTACTATAGTATCACAACGTAAAAAGAGGCAATCAACGCATATAAAAAAATTTGATAAAAAATTTCAAAAATGAAATAATGCAGGAAACAAATAATCATCACTAGTCAAACTCTCAGTTGTATGATATACACCACAAAACCAAAGAACTTTATTAAAGACATGTCAGTCGCCACATGTTACATAGTATGCAAAGATAAATTCTTAATCCTTCAAAGACAGCCCAACAAATCTCATGGTGGTACGTGGGGCCTACCTGCCGGAAAAATAAGCCCGAAAGAAATTATCCAAGATGCTGTAGTGCGAGAAGTCTATGAAGAGACAGGAATAATGATAAATACGATAAATATTTATAAACTAAAAACTCTGTTTGTAAAAAATGGAAATCACTCAATTCAATGCAACAATCATCTATATAAAATGCCAACATTGCCGGAAGTTAGATTAAGCAAAGATGAGCATAGAGACTACAAGTGGGTAAACTCACAAGAAGCATTGAGATACAACCTTATCCATGACTTCGCTGAATTCAACACAATTTTTTCTGATCAACTACCCTAATAATCATCCGTCAGCTCTTCCACTTAATACTACAACCAATACTGGGGAGCTGCTTTTGAGGGACTTCTTCTCCCGCAATCAAAGCATCAAGAGCCGCGCGGAAACTTTCCCCTGTCACTGGTAGATTATTTTCTGGACGAGAACGATCAAACTGTCCGTGATATGACAACTTCAAATCCCCGTCAAAGATAAAAAAATCTGGAGTACAGCTAGCGCCGTATGCTCTAGCGACGTCCTGAGTCTCATCGTAGAGATAACAAAAGCTGTAATCTTTCTCCTGTGCAATTATTCTCATCATTTCAGGACCATCCTGTGGATAGTCGGAAACATCATTGGCGCTGATACCAGCGAAACTTACATCCTTTTTCATATACTCATAACTGAGTGCCACAATTCCAGCACTAAGATGTTGAACATAAGGACAATGATTACACAAAAACATGATGACAGTAGCATTTTTACCTCGTATATCCGAGAGGCTTAGATCCTCCTGTGAAATAACATCAGGAAGAATGAAATCTGGAGCTACAGTACCAAGAGGAATCATTTTAGATGGTATAAGTGACATGATAAAAATTTATAAATATTATGTGACAACGATGACGACGCTGCCAATTTTTTGTCCAGTCTCAACATACCGCGATGCTTCTACGATATCATCTATGGAATAGACTCTATCAATCACAGCCCGATACTGACCTTTTTCAATAAGCGCTTTGGCATAATTGATATCTTCTACACGTTCAGAAGGAATTGGGAACAATACCTTTTGGCTAGAAAAAAAGTGTGTCCACACAGCCAATAATGGATTTTGTAACTTTGGACCAAGTTCACTCGAGATATAAATACCCTTCGGCGATAATACAGACTTACAAAAACCAAATGTAAGCTTACCGACGCAATCCAATACGACATCATATTTTTTTTGATCCTCTACCAATGTATCAAACCAATGCTCATCCTCATAATTCATGACATGCTGAGCGCCCAGTTCAGAAACAAGATCCATATTGGCCTCACCACAAACTGCATTCACATGGACACCCATAGCTGCAAGGATCTGTACGGCCGCACTGCCAATCGCTCCAGTAGCACCATACACCAAAACATGATTTCCTGCTCTGATATTCGCAGCTTTTATAAAATTAAGGGCATAGTGAAACCCTTCAGTACAACAACAAGCCTGTTGATAAGAAAAATTCTCTGGTATGGTCGTAACCATACTCTGTGCATCGATAGCTACAAATTCCGCACAAGCACCAAATGTTTTTTCATTATAACCAAAAACCCGATCACCGACCTCAAACCTACTAACGCTCTGACCTACCTCAACCACATCCCCCGCAAACTCAGTTCCTACGATGATCTTCTTTGGCTTCAAAAGACCAGTGAAAAACCGAGTAATAAAATATTGAGCACTCCTATATGCTGTATCAGTTCTATTCACGGTACATGCCCGCACTTTAACAAGTATCTGATGTGATTTTAATATCGGTTTCGGAACATCCGCAATTTGCAGCACATCTGGTCCACCGTATTGCTTATAAATTACTGCTTTCATACACGATTATGTAGCAGATTCATCCCAATAGCACACTTCGATTTTATGTCCATCAAGATCAGTTACAAAGGCACCATAATAACCAGCACCATAATCAGCACGTGGGCCTGGTGCTCCACAATCTTTAGCGCCTAGTCCAAGAGCTTTTGCATGAAATGCATCTACCTGCTCTTTCTTGGGAGCATTAAAGCTGATATGCGTCCCATTTCCCACTGTAGCTGGCTTTCCATCAGCTGGCTCACCCACCCAAAATTCCGTATACTCCTTCCCAAAACTCACCCACTTATATGCTGACATATCCTCAGTCACTCTCGCTCCAATTGTAGTCAACAGGCTTTCATAAAAAACTTTTGCCTTCTCAAAATTATTTGTACCCACAGAAACATGAGACATAATAGATGGACCTTCCATAATTGATTGATAATAATTACACTACCAGTATATCAAATACCGATCATATGCTAAGACAAGGCTTTGACTCGAACTTGAAATCTACCAATGCCTATTTCAAGATCTCAAGCAAACCATTCAAGCTCACAACAACGGCATTATCTTCCATTCGGTTTTTTACTTCAAAGCCTCCAGAATCAAGTGACTTCTGGGATACAACGACACGCCATGGGATACCAATAAGATCGCTATCAGCAAACTTCTCACCAGGACGCACGTCCCTATCATCCCACAGCACATCAATACCATTTTTATTCAGAGCATCATAGATTTCTTGCGATTTCTCTGATTGTTGTAGGTCTATGAGATGTACACGAAACGGTGCCACACTCTCTGGCAAAACAATACCTTTCTCATCTGCAAACTTTTCAACCAGGACACCTAGCATCCTCGTTACACCGATACCATACGATCCCATCCAAACGGGTATTTTTTGTCCTTCTTCATCTGTATAAAAAAGCCCAAGACTCTCTCCTTTCTCCGTACCAAAATTAAAAATATTACCTGTCTCTGCAGTTTTTACTTTCTCAAGTTGACCACGAGTCACACCGAGACTCTTCAGAGTTTTTTCATTGAGAACTTCCTCATTGATAGCAATATCTTTTTTGCGGTTGATATAAATCACATCCTCACCTGCCTCACACACTGTTTGAAATTCATGTGAAAATTCAGTAAATGCACCTCCAGCAGCAAAAGTAACAAATGTATCCTCACCGACTCCTAAACGGTCAAAAACCCTCTTATAAGCCTCTATACAACTAGCATAGAATCTTTCATGTTGTTTTTCGTCGGCACTAAACGAGTACATATCCTTCATTACAAATTCTCGTCCACGCATAATCCCACTTTTCGCACGCTTTTCATTTCGTAGCTTTGTCTGAAATTGAAATACCGAAGTTGGTAAATCACGAAAGCTCGCAATATGACTCTTCATCATATCTCCAATAGGTTCCTCATGAGACCAACCAAACCCTACCTCCGCCCCATTCTTCAATTCAGACTTAAACCACACATCTACCACATCGTCACCCCATCTCCCTGTCGAATCCCACAACTCCTTACGCTGAATCCCAGTCATAATAAGCTCATTTGAACCAAGCGCGTTCATCTCCTCTCTCACAATCTGTTTAATTTTCTCAACACTTCGCATACCCAAAGGAAGCAGTGAATACGCTCCAGCCATTTCCTTATGAACATACCCGGCTCGAATCAAAAATTGAGCATTTTTCGCTTGCTCATCCTTTGGAGCAAATTTCTGCGTCTTTGTAAACAATAGTGATTGCTTCATGCTGTAGTTATCTATTTAGTAATGATTCCAATAATCTCCTTTGTGGTGATGACGAGCATTAAAAGAATAAGCAGTGTAAAAAAGACGGTATGGAAGAGCCCTTCAGTTTTTGGATTGACAGGAGCACCCTTGATTTTCTCAATCATCAAAAATAAGATACGCCCACCATCGAGTGCAGGAATCGGAAGTGCATTAAATACAGCTAGATTTAAACTCAAAATAGCAGCAAATTGCAAAAGGTAAGCGAATCCCAAGTCTCGCATTTGTCCA
>CALHMM010000066.1 GCA_938034715.1 Minisyncoccota bacterium | reverse complement strand
ACCCTCATAGCTCCAGTTATCATCATTTTCTATGATATGATCCTTTTCTTCCGTAGAGATCGTATAAAAATGATGTTGATAATTGTCACTCCAGAAACGATGAACGCCAGTTGCTGCTGAAGCACTGCTGGTGGAAAGGGTAGGTCGGGATGTGAGAATATGCGGCAAAAAAATAGCACCTAAGATCAAAAAAATTGCTACTATAACTGATCTTAATAAAATACCATCACCAAAAACAGATTGCTGCATAAACCAATGATGTTATGATTAAAGACAACTATATTATATCACCTTTCTGTGTTGTATTTGCGAGATTTTCTCATAGCCATCATTAATTCGTCTTAAGGCTTGAATAAATGTGGCCTCTCGCATAGAGCAATCTTGTTCTTGTGACATCTTCGCAATATCATCATACGCTTGAGTAATCTGCACATGAAGTTTTTCATTTGTAGCATCTTCATCCCACTGCTCTCCATGATAATTTTGATACCACTCATAATAAGAAACAATCACACCTCCTGCATTCGCCAAAACATCAGGAACAACGACAACACTTCTGCCTTCAAGGACTCGATCAGCATCAGGTGTTATAGGTCCATTTGCAAGCTCAACAATCAGTAAAGATTTTATGCGATCCACATTACTGCTATCTATTTGATTTTCGATAGCAGCTGGGATGAGCACATCACAGTCCACTTCTAATACAGCACGCGATTCTGGCCACTCTTCAGTCGCTCCAGAATATCCCAAAAGAGAGCCTGTATTTTTTTTGTACGAAGAAACATCAGCTATATCAAATCCACTTTCACAGTAAATCGATCCTCGTGAATCAGAAATTCCAACAATGTTATACCCTGCAGCATATGCAAGATCTGCAAAAACTCGTCCAGCATTCCCAAAGCCTTGAATTGCTATTCTCATAGAATTGGCTTCTTTATTCTGCTTTATTCGCATCTTTTCCAGTAAATAAAATCCGCCTCTTGCTGTTGACGTTGCACGTGCAGCAATTCCTCCATCATCTACATCTTTACCTGTAAATGCGGCAGGCACAGGCATTCCTGCTATGTGGGAATATTCACCTACCATCCAACCCATAATTTTGGGATTAGTAGCCACATCTGGAGCTGGCACATCTTTATTAGGACCTAGATTGTCATAAAGAGCTCGCACATACTGACGACTAATACGCTCTAATTCACTTTCAGAAACTTCTCGTGGATCAACTACAACACCACCCTTCCCACCGCCAAGCGGAAGATTTGTCGCAGCAACTTTGATCGCCATCCAAAAAGAAAGCGCTTTAACCTCATCCGCATCCACATCTCGTGAAAAACGGATACCTCCTTTATACGGACCGAGAATACTTGAGTACTGACTTCGATAACCTAAAAAAACCTTTGTCGATCCGTCATCCATAACAATTGGAAGTGAAACAATATGCAACTTTTCAGGATGCTGTAAGATTTCATGTAAGTTTTGCGATAAATCCATTTTCTTTGCTGCCCTGTCCAACTGCTCCATTGCATTTGTATACGCTGATTCCATAATAATAACCCTAAAAATTATAAACCTCCCTACCCATGATCAATATTTGCATTCATGCAAATACCAATAAGCTAGCCCTAAATAGTTTCAGCTGTTTCAGCCGCGATCGCTAGATCACGAATTGCTTCCACTGGATCTGCTGATTGAGATATTGCACTACCCACGCCAGCTGCATCAATTTGCTTCGCAGCTACGAGATTGATAGTTTTTTCGTTTACGCCTCCATCTACACTAATCCATATCTCAGTACGTCGCTCACGCAAAAATGGAATCTTATCTAGCATGTTTTCCAAAAAAGGCGACCCTTGAGCACCCGGTACAACAGTCATCACCTGCACAGCATCAATTTCATCGATATATGTAAATACATCATGCACAGGCGTTTGTGGTGAAAGAGCAATACCTTTTGTGAAACCGTACGTATCCATAGCAGCAAGAACTGCTCCTGGACTTTCTACTTCATCCAAATGAAAGTACACACGCTTAGCACCAATCTGCTCACACACGTCAAAATACATCTCAGGGTTTGTAGTCATTAAATGAACTTCGACTTCTAATTCATTTAAGCTACCTTCGAGATCACCAAGATCAACACTCTTATTGGTCGTCATAGAACCGTCCAAAAAATCAATCTGAACCCACGGCACCACACTACGGATTATATCTAGCTGTTCGAATGCCGCTTCACTTTTTTTTTCTAATATTGCAGGAATAATAAGCATAAATTTTTCTATCTAATTACATGTTTACAAACGACCACTCTCACAAAGTAAGGATAAACAAAAGCACTTCGTAAATACTATCTACCTCTAAGACCGAAAATCTTCTTTACCCAACTCTTCTTACTATCTGTATAAGACAAGGCGCGATATTGGTCAGCACAATTTCGCAAACCATATCCATACGTTGGATATGCGTGAATCGTATCAGAAAGCTGCGTAATAGAAACCCCATTTTGCATTGCAAGAGCGATCTCATTGATCATTTCACCAGCAGATCCTCCTACGATTGTAGCGCCATGAATCATCCCCTTTGTATCAGTGATAATACGAAAGAAACCATTTTCATTTACGTCAGTAATTGCTCGATCCACATCAGAATAAGCTTTATCAAATACATGATATAAAGATTGCTTATCAGCTATATCCTGAGTTGATACACCAATTGAAGCAACTTCAGGTGAACAAAAAGTTACCCGTGGAATGACCTTACTAATCTTTGTCGGGTAATGAAAAATCAAATTCGCAAGAGCAACCTTACTCATATGATTCGCATAATGTGTAAATTTCCACTTTGTAGCCACATCTCCAACAGCATAAATATGCGACACATTGGTCTGTGTTTTCTCATTTACCGAGATACCCTTCCTTATATCATAGAGAACTCCAGCTTTTTCTAGATCTAGATTTTCTACATTTGGCTGCCTGCCGATAGCAACTAAAATTTCGTCAGCACAGACTTCTTGAGATTTTCTTGATTTTTGATCTGTAACAGTGACAGCTTTTTTACCATCTCGCAGAAAAACACGATTAATATCTCTACTGTAATACACACGCACCCCATCTTCCTTCAGAGATTTACCTACTATCTGACTGGCTTCTTTCTCATCTCGTGAAAGAACACGATCATCACGTGTAATAATTTGCACATCCACACCAAGTCTAGCAAAGGCCTGTCCAAGCTCACAACCAATAGGACCACTTCCGATAATGATCAATGAATCAAAACTATCAGGTTCAAAAATATCTCGATTTGACTTAGCCACCACATCCTCAAGTCCTTCAATTGGCAAATTAGCAGGTCGTGCACCGGTTGCAATCACAAATTTTTTCGAACTAATTGTTTGATCATTTACACTGATTCTATGAGAATCTACAAATTTTGCGTAGCCCATCTCTATATCAACACCTTTACGCTTTATTTCTTCTGGATCCTCAAAGCGACTTTCCACATCCGCAACAATTTTTTTCACATGACGAAGAACATCATGCGCTTCATTAATTGATCCGTGGTCTCTATCTGACAAACCAACAGACGAACGATCTTTATTAGCATGCACAATATGAGCTGCACGAATAAGAGCCTTCGATGGGACACATCCATAGTGCGTACAGTCTCCACCAAGTTTTTCGCCCTCAACAAGAAGAACCTTAGCTCCAATACTTGCACCACCAATAGCTGCAGTGAGTCCTCCACCACCAGCCCCAATGACAATCAAGTCATAATCATAAATCATAGTACTATCATCAATAAATGTAAACTATACTTAACATCTTATCATAACAAAAACATTTCAAAAACCCGCAAATTCATGCACACAATTTATTGCCGCGATAAACTATTGCGATGATTTAGAGCCAGTCTCCTTGATCTTTTGAAATTCCTGACCAGTTTTAGTATGTTTTTTTAGATAATACGCCACACCTAAGCCAAAGAGAAAAAACGGCGTAAAGATTGCAAGTGAGCGTAAAGGATTTGCAAAAATATCACCCAATGCAACAAATGCGATAAGTCCGGGTAAAATTCCAATAAATGTAGCGAGTGCAAATTCCCTATGCTTCAAATTGTACGCACCTGATAAGTAGCC
>CALHMM010000065.1 GCA_938034715.1 Minisyncoccota bacterium | reverse complement strand
TTTAAGATGTCTACGATGTCTGCTCGTATAGTAATTTTTGTATTATTGAGTTCTTGTGGTACCTCGTATTTGAATCTATTACCCTCGAACGAAGCAACTTGCTTGTTGTTTATGTAGTAAGTATATGTTTGTACATCAAATGGGATATTACCCTCTACTTTTATGTCTAGCTCATTTCTTGAAATATCAATATCTAGTTGAATTTCAGGCTTTTGGTCTGTGAAGTCATCACTTCTGCATTCTCTGGGTTGATCTGCGAAGATTGTGTCGTCTTGGTTTTTGTAAAATTCCCTAACGCCATCTTCCCATTTGCTGTACGATGGGTCTGATTCTGGGTCTTTTGGTTCTTGACCTCGAGGATCATCTTTGTCGACAAAGTGGAGGATGTTATGAATATCTACAAATGCACGCTCTTTCTTTTTGTTATCTGGACAAAATTTATTTTCCTTGCAGTATAGTTGGTCACTTTTGGATATTTCGCAGACATCAATCTTTTTTATTTCTGGGATTGTTCCATCAAGTATATCCTTGTTTGTTTTTACATCTTTACTGTCGTATTGTCCAAAGGAGTCCTTTACTTTTTCTGGATATGCTTCGAGAAGGAATTCTCGAAAAATTGGTGCTGCGACATTTGCGCCGACACCTCTGTCGTTCATTGAGGAGTTGTCATTGTTTCCTCCCCAGACCCCAATAGCTACCTCTGGTGTATAACCCATAGTCCATGCATCTCTGTTTTCGTTAGTTGTTCCAGTTTTTGCTGCCACAGGTCGATTGTCAAAGCGTAGGGGATTGTTTGCGCCAAATGCTGGTTCTCTGTAGCTGTTTGTTGAGAGGATATGGCTCAGCATATCTACGTATTTTTTTTCTACCACCTGATCTCCTGTGCTTTGGCTTCTGGATTCTAAGATTTTGTTTTCTCTATCTCTAATTTCAGTGATTGCTGACTTTTCATTTTTTATCCCATTGTTTGCAAAAACAGAGAAAGCTGAAGTGTGGTCAAGTAAAGTAACTTCACCACCGCCAAGAACGAGTGAGAGTCCGTAACGATCTGGATCTGTGAGTGTTGTGATGCCTAGTGCTTGTGTGAAGTTCAGTACATCATCTAAGCCAACGAGATAGAGTGCTTTTACTGCTGGTATATTAAGTGATAGTGCTAAGGCATCTTTAATCCGCGTAGGCCCTCGAAAGGTGCCGTCGTAGTTTTTTGGTTCGTAGTCAGGAGCTCTATCTGTTGGAAAGGCTGTTTCAACGTCAAAAAGGATTGTTTCTGGGGTATAGCCTTCAACAAAGCTCTGCAAAAAGACATATGGTTTAAATGATGATCCAGGTTGTCTTTTGCTTAGGGCGACATTTACTTGCCCATCAATTTCTTCGTCAAAGTAGTCGCGTGATCCTACCATAGCAAGGATTTCTCCATTTTTTGGATCTATAGCTACTAAGCTGGCATTCTCCGCGTTGAAGTTTACTTTATTTTCCAACGCTTTTTCTCTAACGATGCGTTGGGCAATTTCTTGTTTATCCCAGTCAAGAGTTGTTTTGATTGTTAGGCCGTTTTTTTCAAGATATTCTGCGCCATATTTTTGCTCTAGGTAATCTCTTACATAAAAAACGAAATGAGGAGCGTTAATTTCTTCGGTATTTTTTGCAATTTTCCCAAGAACATCTACTTTTTTGAATTCATTGGCTTGTAGTTGACTGATAAATCCGAGGTTTGCCATTTCATCTAGGGCTCTTTCTTGCCTGCCTTTGAGCAGTTCTTGGTTGAGGCCGTACGGTGAATACCTTGAGGGCGCTTGTGGGAGTGCGGCGAGGATTGCGGCCTCGTCATAAGTTAGGTCAAGTGCTTTTTTATCAAAGAAAGTCTTTGCTGCTGCTTCTACGCCGTAGGCATTGGAACCATAAGGTATCTCATTGAGATATAGTTCAAGAATCTCTTCTTTGCTCGATGTGAATTCTAACTCTATTGCTAGGATCGCTTCCTTTATTTTTCTTGTAATAGAGCGTTCTGATGTTAGGATTGAGTTTTTAATTAATTGTTGTGTGATGGTAGAGCCGCCACTTTTTGTTCCAATACCAAAGACTTGGGAGAGTGCTGCTCGAGCAATAGCTGTGAATTTAATTCCTCGATGGTTGTAGAAATCGTGATCTTCGAGTGCTATTGTGGCATGTTTAATTGTTTGAGGTATTTGACTACTTGGGATTATTGTGCGCTTTTCTTCGCCATGTATGTCGTATAAGAGCACTGTTCCTGTGCGGTCGTATATCTTTGTGCTTTCCGCCACAAATCGTGAATTTACATTTCCAACCTCTGGTAAGTCTTTGGAGAAATAAATGAATACTGCGATCGTAAAGATTATGCCTAGAGCTGTCAATATACCAAAAATTTTTAACAGTAAAATAGCGATGTGTTTTGGTGACCATCTTTTGTAGTACATTCCTGGTTTTTTAGCTCTCCGTGACTTTACTTTCATGGAAATGTCGTTGATTTTTTGGAGAAGTGGGTTTTTTCGCGATGACTGATTGTTTTGAATAGTGATTTGTTGATTGTGAGTAAATTTGGGATGTGTGGTATTTGGACCTAGATCATGGATGATTGTGGATTTTAGGCTATTGTTTGGTTTGGTGAGGTATTTTTTTTTGATGTTTCTTGTTTTTCTTCCAATCAACGCAATAAAGACTTCGACACGATTTAGTGCTGATTTTTTTTCAGAACTTGTCTCTAGGTCTTTGAATGAGAATACTTGTTTCATGGTGGGTCTATTTTACCTTGAATGATGTATATAGTAAATGTATTACTATATCAAAAAACCCCTGAAAACAAAGGTTTTTTGCGTGTTTTTATGCTATTTGGACCTACTTACTCACATCGACGAGGAATTTGTATAAATTTTTCTTTCCGATAATCATGGAGTATTTCATGTGTTGACGATCTACAATGTTCATTTGCGCGGATATTTTTTTCTTATCCATAACAAAGGAACATTTCACTACAGGTCGGATTGTTGATCCACTTGAGGAAAATACGGTTGCAACATCAGAAAGGTCATCGATTGACTTTGAGTATTTGTCAAGGATTTCCTTTTGGATTTCCTTTTGATTTTCTTTTGTAAGTTTGTATTCCTCAGTATCGATCTTGTTCCATTGTTGTAGAACTTTTTCGTAGCCTAATTTGACAGCTAATTCTTCATCAATTGAGCTTGAGTATGCGCCTGTGTCAATCTTCGCCCTTACTTCAATCTCTTTTCCATTTTTTCCGATCAGAGTGATCTCCTCTACTGATCCGATAACACTTTTTCCTGAAGTTTTTTCTAGATTTTTTTCAATTTCGCCTCCAAAAAGGTTCTTTCCAACTCGTACGCCGTGTTCAACGGATTTAATGGATAGCCCCTCAATTCGCTCAAGTCTTTTTTTGAGTCCTGCCATGTTTGCAACTTGAATGGAAAGTCCTGGTCTCGCATTGAGCTCAAGGAAGACCGGTCCCCGTTCCCTGTCAATGGCAATATCAGCGCCCAGAAAGCCTAGTTTAGAAGCGATTTGCGCTTTAACAGCTAGATGAAGCATATCTTCCCAATGGGGAATTTGTATACCACGCAAGAGCATGCGAGATCCAGGGATGTAATCAATGAGTTTAGATTTCCCAAGGACTGCTGTTGTCGTTGTGCCTGTGGCCATGTCTATGCCTACACCGATTCCTCCTTGCTGAAGGTTTGCCTTGCCGTCAGATTCTTTTGTTGGGAGACGTAACATAGCCATAACAGGGACCTTGTTATAGATGATGATGCGAATGTCTGGGATGCCTTTGTATGAATAGGGTCGTAGCTCACTAGCTAGACGCAAGCGCTCTTCAAAGAATGCTGTGTCAGGGGCGTTGGAAAGTGAAAATGCTCCATCGAGTATATTTCTGACGTGTTCAATGATGTCTTGTGTCGTGACAACCTTACCACTTGATTTAACCCATGCGTTGTTTGTGCCTTTTTTTCGTCCATAGACGATGAGAATGCCAGCACCACCAAGTCCTTGATTGGGCTTAAGAACAAATGATTCTGGTAAAGTTGTCCAATCAAAATTTTCCAAAGTACTTACAGAGGAGATTTGCGCGATTAACCTTGGGACAGGTACGCCATTTTGACGTAGCATTTTTTTGGAGAGGATTTTGTCATCCGCAAGTTTCTTGGTGTTTGAGAGGTTGTTTGGTCTGATGTATGTCAGGTTACGAGCATTCATGCCAAGAACTTGTGAGCTGGCTTTAAAAAAATCAAACATATAGTCTATAAATATATTGTCCTTTGAAGGGCGAATAATGTGTTCTAGCGGATTTTTTTGAGTACTTCATGGAATCGAATATACTCTGCTGCGCGTAAACCTGTCCATTTCCCAAGGAAAACATGAAAAGGTATCAGCATCAGGATTGCGTAGGGATATCTTAGAATAAAGTCAGTTACCTTTGTACCAATTGCTGTTGAGGTTGAAAGAAGGAGATATCCAACTAAGGCAATTATTAGAGTCTCAGCTGCAAGAATGATTGCTGCTCGAGATCCTTTTTCTATCTGAACAGAAACAAATTTTTCTACCAGAGTTATAATTATCAGGATGGGGAAAAGATCTGCACCTGCAAATCCGACACGCGAGAGACTTCCAGCAAAGGTTAGCACAGCTAAAACGCTCAGTGTTACTACAGTGATGGTGATTGCCACACGAGGGAGATAAAGTAGGCGTAATTTTTTTAACGCGTAGCGCATGAGCATACCTACGATGAGAACCACAAGATAGACTGTGACGGCATGCTTAATATTTGAGGGGTTATTTTGCCCAATTGCAATAAAGGCGATGGCAATGATTGAGGGTGTGTAAATGCCAAAGGCGTGCATCCCGATTACTTGACGAAGCAATACTACGAGTGTGGCAATGATAGGAAACAGGAGTAAAATCGTAACGGTTTCAACAGGAACGCTTTGCTCCATGATGTGTTGCACGAGACAACTAACTTCTTTGGAGTTATAAATACAGGGTGAAGCCATAAGAATACTTTTTGAGATACATTCAATTCCAATGCTTTAGGGTTTGCTTGAATCGTTGAATCTTCGATTGATTATAGGTCAATTATAACACTACTCTTCTAACTTGACGGGATCACAACCTGATATTAAAGCAAGGGAAGTGTCATTAGTCAAGTCTTTATAGGTGAGGTGTTTCAAGGTGGATATCTTTATCTGATACACTCAATCTTAATGTAAGTGTGTGGTATAATTTGATAAAATGTATTATGAAATATAAAAAAGGATTTACAATTATCGAACTGTTAGTCGTTATTGCGATTATCGGAATTCTAGCCTCTATCATTTTTGTTTTGCTTGGGTCTGCGAGGGAGAAGGCGGCTTTTACTGCAGTTATGAGCTCTATGTCATCTGTGAGGAGCCCAATATTTGAGTGTCTGTCTAGCGGGGATTCTTCTCATCGTATTGGAGCAATTTCTTGGTCGAGTGGAACTATTTGTGCTGTGAATCCTGCAGTTGGAGTTGTAGGATCACAGTTGTGGCCTGTAATTGATGCCCCTGGGTGGTCAACTACTTTCACCACCTCTGAATCTGTAGATGGGCAATGGTGGTGTTCTCCTGGTTACAATGGACTGATCGCACCGGTTTCGTGTGGAAACTATGCCAATGATAGCTGTGGGGGAAGTAAGACTGATACGACATACTGTTTTGGATTAACGAATACAACTGATTCGATACGAATCTGGTGTACGGAATCAGGTTGCAAGATGGAACAGTATTAGGGAGCTGACACTCCTCAGATCTGCATCGCAAGACACTAAGAAGTGTATTTGGAAAGGTTTTGCTTCCATTGATGATGTGATGAGCATTAATAAAGCCAGGTTTATTTCGAGGATGCGATGTTTTTCAAAAGTTTGTAAGAATTGTTATGACACAGAGCAACTGCTAAGGCATCTGCTGTGTCGTCAGGTTGAGGTATTGCTTTGAGATGAAGGACTTTAGTGATCATTTCTTGCATTTGTTTTTTCTGTGCGCGGCCATAACCTGTGAGGGACTGTTTGATTTGAAGTGGGGTATAGGATGCGATTTCTAGGTTATTATTTGCACAGGTCTGGAGGATTACGCCGCGAGCCTGCGCCACCGTAATGATGGTTTTTTGGTTTTTGAAAAAGAATAACTGTTCAATTGCAGCGACGTCGGGCGCATGTGTGTGGATGACAGTTGTGATGTCATCAGCAATTTCGCAAAGCCTTTTTTCGTCGCTATTGTCTTTTGATGTGTCGATGTGACCATAGGCTACAACTGTCGGGTTATTATTTTGATTGTTTTGTGCGTCTAGAACAGCCCAACCTACGATTGCTGTACCTGGATCAATGCCTAGAATTCTATATGATGGCTTGTGATCAGTTGGTTGTGTCATGAATCTTATTGAGCGTTTAGTTGATATTTGTAAAAACTTCTTGTACGTCATCGAGTTCGTCAATTGCATCGTAGAGTTTTTCAAATATGCCAAAGCCGGATTCTGACAGATTAACAGTTTGCGTTGGTTCGTAACTTAACTTGGTGTCTTCTAGTACAAAGCCTTTTTTAGTCAGGTTTGTTTGTACTGCATGGAAATCAGCGACGCTTGTTGTAATCACTAGGAGATCTCCATTTTCATCTGATTGTGTTTTGACATCTTGCGCTCCTGCTTCAATGGCTTCTAACTCAGCCGCTTCAATATCTGTGGGTTTGATGGTGATGAGGCCAACATGATTGTAATTAAAGCTCACACTTCCACTGGGTACAAATTTACCGGCATTTTTTTTCAGGGCAGTTTTTACCTCTGTGAGGGATCGGTTGGTATTGTCTGTAGCGCAGACGATGATGAATGAAGATCCCTCTGGTCCCATGGCTTCGTAGATGGCTTCTTCAATTCTGGCTGTGCCTTCACCTCCTGCACCAGCTTTAATCGCGCGCGCGATATTATCTTTTGGCATGTTTACTTTGCGAGCCGCGTCTATGGCAATTTTCAGAGAATAGTTTGTTTCAGGATCTTCACCACCATTTTGTGCGGCGATGATGATGTTTTTTGATGCTCGCGAAAAAATCTGTGCTCTCTTTGCGTCTTGCGCTCCTTTTCTGTGCTTAATTGTTGACCATTTGGAGTGTCCTGACATATGCTGTAATTAAAAGCGATTATGTAATAGTATTAGACTAGCATTTAGGGCTACGTTTTTCAATAGCGATAAGCATAAGGGCCTTTAAGATTCAGAATTTTATTAATTTTGCACGCTATGTCAGTTTTGTAACCGAGGGCTTTTTTAAATTTGATGCGTTATGGCTAATTTTAATACACATGTTGTGGTAGCTGCCGCTAGCTCTGGATTGGCAAGTACTGTCGCACTTAAAGTAGGACATGTAGGTGCTAGTGAAGCTCTTATCCTCACATTTGCGGGGACGATTGGTGGTATTTTGCCTGATGTGGATCTTAAATATTCATATCCGAGTCGTATTATTTTTTCAATACTTGGCACTTTTAGTGCGCTTGTTGCTGTTTTTTCTACTAGTGTGCAGTACTCAATTTTAGAATTGTGGATACTCGGTTTCGTGACCTTTCTCGCTATTCGCTATCCTGCATGGTGGATTTTTCATAAACTTACGGTGCATCGCGGCGCAATTCATTCTCTGGCTGCAGGTCTTTTCTCTTGTTTTTCTGCATGTGCGCTCGCATACCACGTTTTGGGTGTAGAGGCATTTTTTGCCTGGATGTTTGGCTGTAGTGTTTTCTTTGGTTTCGTGATTCACCTCGCTTTAGATGAGATTTATAGTGTTGACTTTATGAATCATAGAACAAAACGATCCTTTGGCAGTGCTTTGAAGATTATTGACTTTGATAAAAGACGCAATAGTTTTTTGATTGTTATGGCCACATTTTTTGTTTGGCAAATAACACCTGACATCGAACTTTTTTGGAATGAGTTGTGGCGTGTGCAAAACTTGACGCTTATTCAAGAATCTTTTTTACCGCTTTGGATCTGGGACATTATTTCAGTAGATCGTTAGTTTTTGTGCAGTGTGCATCAAAGAGTGCAATTTTTTCTACGGATGGGTTTGTTTGACATATTTCCTTGGGATAGTTTTGTGAAATTTCGTGGAGCGAACCATTAAATGATTGGTTGGATTGATCTTCTCGTCCATTGTTTTTAGAGAATATTTCTCGTAACTTTCTTTTAAAAATTTCCCAGAGTGTTTCTGTTTTTTCTGTCGTTGTGATGTTTGATGTTTGGTCCGCATCTTTTCGTGCCTTGTTTTGTTGTTGACTGTCTTTTAATTGCATATTTTTCATCGCTGCGGCAATTATTTCTTGTTGTTCTTGTTCGGAAAGGCCTTGTAGAATTGGCATTTGTTTTGAGATTTTTTGGCTTGAGGTTGGTAGGCTCCATGACCACAGACCATCGTCTTTAGTGTAGAGGGCACCTTCAGGAATTGTTTTTGCTTGCGTGTAGCTGTAGCTGGTATCGTCGATCACGTTTCCGTCTGGTGCGCGTAACTCGATTACTCCTTCTGAATTATTTAGTGAGATCGCGCTGTGTTTTTTGATGATCTGTTTTGATTGTCCCTTTTTTAGTTTGATGGTTTTCTTGAATGGGTGGTTGCGGAGACTGTCAGTATCTTTTCCCGTGGCGATACTCCAATCTTTAAGACTAATACTTTTGTCATCTTTGTTTGTGATGACGATGTACTCATTGTCACTTTCTTTACCTGTATCTTTTCCGGGCGGATTTGGATAGATTTGCGTGATGCGAATTTTTCTTTTCGGATATTTTTTTACTTTTATTCGAAGGGTTTCCTTTTTAGACTCAATGGATGAGGTTACTTCCACACTTACTTCATATGTCCCTGATTTTTTATAGGTATGTGTTGCTGATTGTTTGGTGCTTTTATTCCCATCTCCAAAGTCCCAACGAAATCTTGCGTCAGTTGCACCAGAAATTTCTGCCTCAAACTCTGCTTTAACGTCTTTGTAGGCGTTTTTTATGTCGATGTCTACAATTTGCAGTTCTTGTCCAAAGACATTTTCATTGCCAGGTGTTTTTTCTGTGGAGAATCTCCAGGATTCATTTTTATCATCGCCTGTCCAACCGTACGAGGTATTTTTCGTTGCTTTTTCATAGCTCACGGTACTGGAAATAATTCCAGCAGGATCGTAAAGCGTAATACTTTCGCCTCCTGAGTTGTTGAGAGCAAACTTGTACCGATCTCTTGTGATGACGATATATTCACCCGGGTCAATGATAGTGTCGTTGTCAAAAGTATATTTTCCATTTCGGGAATTGTCGCGGAGTGTCCATCCTTGTAGTGAGACAGCTTCAGCTTGTGGGTTATAGATCTCTATAAATTCCTGGTCTCCTGCATTTGGTGCTGGCAGTAGTTCTGAGAGAAATATTTTTGGAAAGTTTTTTGTTGTTTGTGCTGGACTATCAGTGTCTTGCATTGAATCTAAATCGAAAATATTTTTACTTCCTGGTGTGGGTTTTGTAGTTGGAAAGAGTGATGTGTTTTTTTGTGGAGCTTTTTTACCTAAGGAGACACCCTCGATCGTCTTGTTGTAGGAAATCGTATCTGATTTTGATTTGTTTGGGGTGACGAGTGTTAGTGTTTCTTCGCCGGTATTGTTTAGTGCAAATTTGAATTGGTCACGATATAAGGTTAAGTAACTATTTGCTGGTATCACTTGGTTTGTAAAAATATATGAGCCATTTTTCGAGGTGTCTTTTAGTACCCACCCTGCTAGTGAAACTTCTGTATTTGTTGGGTTGTATAGTTCGATGAACTCACCAGTGTTTTCATTACCCTTTGGGTTTGGGAGGATTTCTGTGATAAGTATTTCTGGGTATGTGTCATTAATAATGAAATCAGTTATTTCATCACGGGATGGAGTTGAACTTTCACTTTTGGTTTGTTGTGGCGTGTCTGCGCTCTTTATGACATTTGGTGTTCCTGGAGTGGGAGTGGACGACTTTTGCCACTGATTTTCATTGAAATTGTAGCTAACACCCTCTTTTGCGTCATTGTACGCAAATGAGGCAACGACTTTCTCATCGGGTGAGAGTAGTGACACGGTCTCATCACCAGTATTGTTTAGGGCAAGTCCTGACTGTGCTCGGTATATTATGCCGTAGCTTTCTCCCTGGATTACTAAATCGTCTATGATAAATTTTCCAGATGTTGATGCATCGCGTAAAATCCATTGATCGAGATTTACGCTTTCCTTGTTTGGATTGTAGATCTCTACAAATTCATTTAGAGCGTCTGTTCCAGTTGGGTTTGGAAAAACTTCAGATAGCAGTAGTGATGCAAAAGGCCCGACTGGCACTGCCTTAGTTTGGTCGCTTAACTGTGTGACTGCTGATTCTTTTTGCTGGATGGCTTCGCCTGCAGATGAATTTGTGAGAATATTTGGCGCATTTGGTGTGACTGTCGTGGTTGCTTGCCACGTTCCATTTAGTAAAGCAAAACTTTTTCCTTTAGCGATGCTGATAAATGTTACCGAGGAGTCTGTGATTCCTTCTGGGTTTTTTAAGGTGATTGTTTCGTTTCCTGTGTTGTTGAGAGCAATCTTGGTTTGCTCTTTGCTAAAAACTTTGTATGCTTTCGCAGGAATGAATTGTGAGTCTTCAAATGTATAGGAACCATTTTTAGAGGCATCAGAAAGTGTATATCCAAATAGTGATACGTCCTGATTGTGTGGGTTGTATATCTCTATAAATTCCTGATCACCTGATTGTGGATTTGGAAGCGCCTCGCTGAGCTGTAATTTTAGAAAAGGGCCAAGTGGTTGTTGGTTCTGATTTTCTTGTGTTTTAGGAGGTGATACAGTATTATCATTTTTAATTGGAGTATTTATATCAGGATCTGTGAAAATGTTTTTTTGTGAGGGTGTGATGCTTGCAGTTTTGGTCCATTTATCATCAACTCTACTATAGGAAATATTTTCTTCGATCGCATCATACGACACGCTAGAGGAGATTGTGCCGTCTGGCTTCTCTAAGGTGACTAGTTCGCTTGTCGTGTTGTTTAGAGCGAATTTAAATTGTTCCCTTGTAATGACGAGGTATGATTGAGGTGCAATTGTGACAGCGCTGTTTAGCTTGTATTTTCCATTTGCTGAACTGTCTCTTAGGGTCCAGTCTTTTAGATCTATAACTTGATTAGAAGGATTATATAACTCAATAAATTCACCGAGGTTGTCTGATCCTGGTGGGTTTGGAAAAATTTCTGACAGAGCTATATCTGGTAGGTTTTGTTTGTTTGTATCAAGGGTTTCAGTGAGGATCTGCTCAGTATTTTGTGCGACTGGGCACTGCAGTGGTGGTGTGATGAAATTTGCACTATTTGGGGTGATCGCGTATGTCTCTTGCCAGGTGTTATTTTCCCATGCCCAGCTAACACCCTCTTTAGCGTTATTTAATGTCGTTGTACTCACAACATCTCCTGTAGGTGATACGAGAGAGACTGTTTCTTCACCTGAATTATTGAGTGCAATTTTTGATGTAGAACGAAATACTGTGAGGAA
>CALHMM010000064.1 GCA_938034715.1 Minisyncoccota bacterium | reverse complement strand
CGCGTGAAACGAAGTTTTATCATGAAACTTTCCGACGATTTTTTTCTTTACCAGTCATTAAAGAATGTACTCAACTTTCCTTACTAGATCTTCAAAGTAAGGTTGTGACGATTGGTTTGGAGCGGTCATCGGTTGAAGGGCGTAAAAGGACCTCAAGCTTATCTAGTGCACATCTGGTTCAACACGATGACGGCAAATGGGAGAATTCAACGACGCAGGAAGATCCAGCGTTGCTGGCCAAGTGGCAGGAATATCTTCGTCAGACTTTGCCTTAGGTAAGGCTAATACGTGAAGTCAAGGACATTACCCATACTACGCTTGGTATGGGTTTTTTCTTTGAAATCTTTTGGATATTTGATAGAATAACTACATGAAAGTTACTCGATTATTTTGCGTTTTTTTTGCTTTGTTTTTTTTGACGGGTTGTTTTCCTGTAGGACAAAAAAAGTCTCCTACAAATGGTGGTGTCTTCCGCAGTGAGGATGGTGGTGTCAGTTTTCAATCTCGCAATGTGATTGGTGAAGAAAATTCATTGGCAAGCAATGATGTCACTTCACTTACTATAAATCCAAACGATCAAAATGAGATTTATGCAGGAACGCGTAGTGATGGTATTTATGTAACTCGCAATGCAGGAGAAACATGGGAGAAGTTAAATTTTCCACCAAAGCAAGTGGATGCATTTGTACTTGACCCACAAGAGACGAATATTCTCTATGCCGCTGCTACATGGGAGAATTTGGGTCGCGTGTATCGAAGTGAAGATCGTGGAGAGACGTGGGATCAGATTTATGTGGAGCCTGTGACGGGTACGCGAGTGAGCGCAATTGCACTTAAGCCCGGGGTCTCAAGTACGATCTTTATAGGAACTACTCTCAATAGTTCACGTAATTCTGCTATAGTTATGTCTCGAGATAGTGGAAAGACGTGGAAAAATGTACGAACCAATGGGAATAGCATTATTGATATCGTTTTTGATCCAGCCGATTCAGATCAGATTTATGTGCACACATCGAGAAATGATATTTACCGGTCTAGTGATGGTGGCGCATCATGGACTTCTGTGAAAAATTATAAACGGGACAAGACAAAGGGAGAGAGGTCGTTTGTGGGTACGATCTATTCATTTTTTGTACATGAAAAGAATCCGGGGGAGTTGTATATCGGCACAAATAAATCTCTTTATAAGTCGATAGACTATGGAGACACATGGGAGGAGGTAGATATCATTGGAACAGCGAAGGGCGTGCCAATTCGGGCAATTTCTGTTAGTCCTTTCGATAGCGATCGTCTGACATTTGCTTCTTCGAAAGCGATATATGTGCAAGTAGATGAAGGCCGATATACGGTCACAGATACGCGAAGTACGCAAGCTGTAAGTGTGATTGACTATGATCCCAAAGATCCTGAGGTTGTTTATATAGGATTCTATAATGTAAAAGGTAAGTAATAGTACCGATATTTAATAAACTCTGCTATACTAGTGCAACACTGGCTTATGCGTTGTTTGTAAGGTAAAATTACAATACAATTGTAGAGTCAGTGGGTAGTCAGTACTCTAGAGCTAAATCTGGAGGTATGAAACAGACATATTTATGTTTGTCCATTCCGAGAGGTCGAGTTTTGGAGTAATCTTTTGCTCAACTTTTAAGCAATGTAGTGCGACCTTAGCACACTTGAATTATTCTCGGTTTGACGCACAATAATGAAAATAGGATTATGACATTTCAAGAAATTATAGAAATTAAAAAAGAAGAATTTGATGCAATTCACGTACGTTTGCATAGTGAATATGGAAAGATTCGCTCAGGTCGTGCTAGCACGTCACTTGTTGATGAATTGGTAATGGATTATTATGGGACACCGACACCTCTTAAGCAAGCTGCAAATATCACTGTTCCTGAAGCGAGGCAGATAGTGATTATGCCATGGGATAAATCAATTTTGGCTCTTATAGAAGAAACAATTAAACAGTCAGATCTTGGATTGAATGCGTCGAATGATGGTTCCGCAGTGCGAATTAACCTTCCACCGATGACTGAAGATAATCGCAAGGAACTTGTGAAGGTACTCAACAATAAAACTGAAGAGGCTCGTGTCAGTGTTCGAAGCGTGAGAGAGGAAATATGGAAAGAAATTCAAAAAGTTGAAAAAGATGGAGGTATGAGTGAAGATGATAAATTTGCAGGTAAGGATGCATTGCAGATTATCGTGGATGATCAGAATAAGAAAATTGAAGATGCTAGGAAACTGAAAGAGGAGGAGATCCTTACGGTCTAGAAGTGTCTAGACTTGTTTGACTGCATGATGAAATTTCTGAATGTGAAGATAAAATAGTGTAATGGAAATTTTTAGTTGACGGAGAAGTTATAATATAAAATTTTTTATGAGTAAAAGTCTGACAATATTTCTTGCGTTAATTGCCACAGTAATCTTTGGCTTGGTGACGGGTAAGATATCTCCTGGACACATCGTAACAGGCTTCACTTTTTTAGGTGTTTTGGGTGTACTTGTCTATATTCATGAGGCGGGTCATTTTCTTACAGCTCGTCGCAATAAAATTACCTGCCATGAATTTGGCTTTGGGTTTCCTCCTCGTATTGGAGGTTTTGTGAAAGATGAAAAAACAGGTAAGAAGAAGTTTGTGTGGGGTAATGGTGAGTATTATGGCAATAATACCTTGTTTTCTGTGAACTGGATTCCACTGGGTGGCTTTGTCCGTATCAAAGGTGAGAATGCAAATCCAGATGACAAGACTCCGGATAAGGATAGTTTTGTAGCGCAAAGTATCTGGACTCGTTTTAAGGTTCTTATTGCCGGTGTTGTGATGAATTTTATCCTTGGTTGGATACTGATCGCTGGAGCGCTTACTGTGGGCTCGCCGGTTCCTGTTGGACCTGAGGGACTCTCAGATAACATTAATCCACAGTGGGTCGTCGGTGAATCCCAAGTGCTGATCAACGAGGTTGTTAAAGACTCGAGCGCTCAAGAGATGGGTATTAAGACTGGAGATGCTCTGACAGCCTTGTGTGTGAATAGTGTTTGTCAGGACATTGCGATGACAACTGATCTCGTATCTGCGGTAAATCAAGCGAAGGGTGAGAATATCGTCATTAAGGGATTGCGCGGTAGTGAAGAGATTACGTTTCAAGGAATTTTAGGGAACAAAGAAACTGGCTCTCTCGGGGTTAACATGGCGGATATGGTTGTAGTAAAGTACCCATTTTTTACAGCAATTATAGAAGGATTTCAGAGGGCGGTTTATATCATGTTTGCAATTGTTCTAGCACTGTTTGGATTGTTTGCTGGGCTGTTTAATTGGATTATAGGATTTATTACGGGTAATGCGGCAATTCTGTCGTCTGCAAAGGAGGCAACGTCTGGAGTTTCTGGACCGATTGGTATTGCTCAGATTACTGGACAAATGCGAGACTTGGGATTCGCTTACCTTTTGCAATTTGCTGCTATTTTGAGTTTAAATCTAGCTGTATTTAATGCACTTCCGATTCCTGCACTCGATGGTGGGCGTATCTTATTTTTGATGATTGAGAAAATCAA
>CALHMM010000063.1 GCA_938034715.1 Minisyncoccota bacterium | reverse complement strand
ACTCACGCGTACCTGGGTACTTCTGCTGGTTGTTGGAAGATATATGGCGACGTCCTTGCAAAAGAATATGGTGATTCTGAATATATGCAGATACATCGATTGACAGTAGATACATACTCTTTGCAGCATTTAGGGGTTGAGTCAGCAAAAACAATCCAATCTATGAATCTTCATCTAATGGCACTATGTGCTGCTTTTGACTTTGGTATAGACTATGACTTTATACCAAGAGTGATGAATCATAGACTAAGAGAATACAAGGAGAAAAATGTTTTTCAGTGGCTGACGCCACCTTCATCACTTGGAAAAATGACTGTCCTTGATGTGATCGGCGCGAAAAACTCTACTGAACACTCAGAACTCGTTTTAGCGTGGGCAAAAAATGTTTGGCACACTTGGAAAAGGCATCATGAAGAGGTTAAATTACTAGTCAAAGAGGTTTTGTAATCTGAATAAATGAACGTTTAAAGTATGCTTTCATTGCAAGTAAGGGGTTTGAATACCTACCTGCCGGGAGGTGGGGAGCCTACGACACGGAGCAAGTAAAAAAGCCCATCAAATGGGGCTTTTTCGTGACTAGTGATAGGACGTTGGAACCTGTATACTGAAAATAGATAATTTAATCACTATGGGCAAGAAAGAACTAGGTTTTGAGTGTGAGAAGGCAATAAATTTTCTCACGAGGTATATGGGCGATGATGGACGGAAAAAGCCAGCGCTGTTTCATAGTATCCGTGTTGGCACTCAGCTCTACGAAGGCGGTTATGATAGAGATATTGTAATCGGGGGTTTTCTTCATGATGTACTAGAGGATGGAGTAGATATTTCAGAAGAGATCTTGGAAAAGGAATTTGGGCGAGAGGTCTTATTGATTGTGAAAGCAAATTCAAAAGATGAGAGTATCGAGGATAAACACAAAAAGAAAGTGGATGTGGTTGATCGATGTATTATGAAAGGAGAAGATGCATCAGTTGTAAAATCTGCTGATCTCCTTGATAATTTCTTTTATTATGAATTGACTCATAATGAAAAAGAAATTACAGAACACTGCACTAAATACTCCAAGCTTATGCTTGAGAAATTGCCAGAAGAGTTTTCTGATCCAATTTTTTTAAAGTTGAAAGACAAAATGCAAGAGAAAGTCTCCAAATATAAATAACATTGCAGATGAAAGACTCAGATTTTTTACCAAAGATAGAAAATACTCATGATAACCTCATGTCTTTTGAGGATTATGCTGAAAAACATCGAGATGGTGTATACGAATATTCCTTCGAAGGGTTAGATGTTTTTGGTGCTTTGCATACTCATGACGCTTCTGATCCTATGTTTGATACTATTGAAAGTAGACTTGATGCAGCAAATCCAGACATTGTTCTCATCGAAGGCATGGAAAACATCAATCAATGGTCTGATGAAAAACGAAGAGAGTTTATCGATCACTGTGAAAAGGACTCTGATTGGCGTGAAGACCTTAAAAGAAAGGCAGGTGAGAGCGGCTACACAGCCGCTTTGGCTATCTTGTCAGGTAGGGAGGTTTTTTCTCCTGAACCAGATTTCGCGAGTGAGATAGCAGAATTAGAGAAAACTCATAACAAAGAACATATTTTTGCCTATTATATTTTTCGTATGATTGCTCAATATCAACGCACAGAAGGTGAGGATATGGCACTTGAGGATTATCTTAGTGGTACTGTAGAAAAAATGAAAAATACTACACAGTGGGTGGATTTTGATTATAGCCTTGATGAAGTAAAGAAGGTTCTGAAAGATCTCTACGGTGTAGATGAAATAGATCCCTCAAGTGAATTATATAGTGAGGCAATTGACCCAGTTCCCTGGAAAGATAGGTTAGAATCACAAACAGCAATTAATCGAGTGAGTAGTGCATCAAGTAATTACAGAGATCAGAACATCATGAAAGAAATCCAGAGACTAAAAAAGGAGGGGAGGAAGATTTTTGTCGTATATGGAGCAAGTCATGCTCAAAGGCTAGAGCCAGCTCTAAAGGCATTATACACTTAGTGAGAAAAAGATTGATCTATCTAAATGAGGTATTTAAATCAGTGATATACTAGATGCACATTTAACACAATGCAAATCTTACAAATGCATGAAAAAATATTCTACCATTGTTTTTGATATGGGTGATGTGATGGCATCAGGGGCATGGGAGCAAATAGTCTACGAGAGACCCAATAGTATTGCATCAATATTTGATATTGATATTGAACAAGCCAAGATGGCAGGTAGAGCGTCATATAAAGAGTTTGATAGAGTAGTTATCGGCAGTCCTTTGGATGAGCAATGGCACATATACTGGCAGAGTTTCATCGACAAGTTATCTGCTGTACCTGATGGCTTGAATGTCGATTGGATTATGAATAACATGGACGAACATTTTGTTCTATTAGATCATGAGAAGTGGCCAAGACTTCTGAGTGCGCTAAAAGATAGTGGTTATATCCTTGCGATCTGTTCAAATAATACAGAATTCTACTTTGATAAAATCTGGAATAAGCTCGGTTACCAGGAGTTTTTTGAAGAAGAAAACATCATTCTGTCTCAAAATGTTGGAGCTACCAAAAGTAGTATCGATCACGAAATGTTTGTCGCTCTTAAGGCTGCGACGCAGAGAGATTATGATGAGATGATATTTTTTGATGATCGCCAGCATAATATCGATAGAGCGAATAGTCTTGGTATAACTGGATTGACTGTACCTAGTGACA
>CALHMM010000062.1 GCA_938034715.1 Minisyncoccota bacterium | reverse complement strand
GACTTCAAGTGATCACGTAATTTATCTTTGAGTTGCGGGTGTTTCAAACCTAGGTGAATCGTTGCTCGTAAGAAATTAAACTTATCTCCTGTATCCAGCCATGTTCCCTCAAGAGGCAGCGATCGAATCTCGCCATCTTTTCCAAGAGCAATTTCAAATGCATCTGCAAGACGAATTTCGCCAGAAGCACCGTCTGTCATCCCACCAAGGATATCCATGATTTCTGGTGTGACAATATATTTCCCGACAGCAACTTGACGTGACTCCGTTTCAGAAGGATCAGGTTTTTCAAGCATACGTGACATTTTCAGTGTGCCATCATGCTCTCTCTCGCCTTCAATTACGCCAAACTGCGACACTTCATCATCGCCTACAGTAGTGGTTCCAATTATGCTCGTCCCGTATTTATCGTATGCATCAATCAACTGCTTCGATGCCGGTACATTTGAATCATAGATACAATCTCCAAACAATACGAGCACAGGCTCATCATTTGCAATGTGTGCAGCCTGCAGGAGTGCATGTCCGTCCCCGAGTGGCAATGATTGACGTACATAAGTGAACTTCGCAAGCTTTGCGATTTGCTCTACTTCTTCGAGAATTTCTGTCTTACCTTTTTCCACTAGAGTCTTCTCAAGCTCATAAGCAACATCAAAATGATCTTCGATTGCCCGCTTGCCGCGCCCTGTGACAAAAATGATCTCTTCAATTCCGCTAGCCACAGCCTCTTCTACGAGATACTGAATCACTGGCTTATCAACAATCGGGAGCATTTCCTTTGGGCAGCTCTTTGTAGCAGGAAGAAAACGTGTACCAAATCCTGCAACAGGAAGGATTGCTTTTTTAATCTTTTTCATAAAAATTTATATTTAATAACTAGTTAAATATACTATATTATCATGTTTTTGTCAAGCTTATTCTTTACAAGTATAGAGGCTTCATGCAACGATTCAAACGTTCCAGCATCTACCCACTCATTTTCAAAAGTGCGTACATCCAACTCACCTAAATCGAGGTATTTTTGATGTAATTCTGTAATTTCAATCTCACCTCGTTCACTGGGTACAACATTTTTTGCAAAATCAACTACGCGATTATCGAAAATATATAGACCAGGGATCGCATAATTACTTTTGGGATTATCTGGTTTCTCTTCTATTGAAATAGCCTGCATATCACCATCAAACTCCACCACACCGAAACGCTCAGGGTCAGGCACCTCCATCGCAAAAATCCGCCCACCTTTTTCAAAGCTCTTGATCTCTTGGGTGAAATCATCAGCAAAAATATTATCCCCAAGTATCATTGTAACATCATCCTCATCAATAAATGATTCACCGATGATAAATGCTTCAGCCAACCCTTTTGGCTCATCTTGGATCTCATAAGTAAACCGCGCTCCAAATTCCTTCCCTGAACCTAGGAGATTTAGATAATTCCCAGCATGGTCAGGTGCGATGATGATCAATATATCTTTAATACCTGCCTTGAGCAGAGTATTCAGAGGATAGTAAATCATTGGACGATTATATACAGGCAAAAGCTGTTTAGACGTCATCTTTGTCAGCGGCCGTAGACGCGTCCCAGAACCACCAGAGAGGATTATACCTTTCATAAAGAAATATATTATAAGTTAGTTTGATAATAACTGTCAGTATAACAGCTTACTATATGAGCCATCCAAAATTTGTTATTTATAAAGAGGAAAACTCTTACACATCTTCCGCACTTCTTTACCTATACGGGCAATTTCTTTTTTATCTTCGATATTATCACAGGCTTCGTTAATCCATCGTGCGATCATCTTCATCTCTCTTGCACCCATACCTCTAGTTGTCGCAGCAGGTGTGCCGAGGCGGATCCCGCTGGGATCCATAGCACTGCGTGTATCATCTGGAACCATATTTTTATTCAGCGTCATACCAACTGTATCAAGAACCGTCTCTACTTGTGACCCAGTTAAATTTTTACTCTTAACAGTATCGACCAATAGAAGATGATTCTCTGTCTTTCCAAAGCAGATATGAAATCCGTACTTCTTCAACTCTGTCTCTAGCACCTTTGCATTTGAGACTACTCTCTTGGCGTATGTTTTAAATGTTGGCTTCTGCGCCTCTCCCAAAGCAACTGCCAGGGCCGCGATGTTATTCATATGTGGACCTCCTTGAAATCCTGGGAAAAGTGCCTTATCAATTGCTTTGGCATGTTTTTTCTTGCACAAAATCATACCAGATCGTGGACCACGCAAACTTTTATGTGTAGTGCTAGTAACTACATCACAGTACGGCACTGGATTAGTTGAAGCTTTCCCTGCTACAAGTCCTGAAATATGCGCCATGTCCATCATTAACAACGCTCCACAGCTATCAGCAATTTTACGGAATTTCTTATAGTCAAGATTGCGCGAATACGCACTAAACCCAGCCAAGATCATATTTGGCTTATGCTTCTTTGCCATCGCCTCCAGTTCATCGTAGTCAATGGAGCCATTGGCTGCAGTTTTGTATCGAACAAAATTGTAAATAGAAGCACTAAACGTTACAGGATGTCCATGTGTCAAATGACCGCCATGACCCAGATCCATACCTAGTACAGTATCCCCTGGTGACAGTAATGCGCTGTAAGCAATCATATTCGCGCTAGCTCCAGAAAGTGGCTGCACATTCGCATGTTCTGCTCCAAAAATCTTTTTTACGCGGTCAATGGCAAGTGTTTCCACCTTGTCAGTAAACTCCTGCCCGCCATAGTATCTTTTCCCAGGATATCCCTCAGAATACTTGTTTGTCATCACACTTCCCAAAGCCTCCAATACTGCATCACTAACATAATTTTCTGAAGCAATGAGTTCAAGTCCTTCCTTTTGTCTCTTTATTTCACCAGTAATTGCTGCCGCTACCGCTGCATCTTGGTTCTTTAAGTTTTTCATATTCATCATTTTATAGAAAGATTAAACAATAGAAATAATATTTTCCACTTGCTAGGTATAACAATAAAAAGACGTCATATCATACAGAAATTTTCTCTGACAAATTACAGATAAGCATTTATAGATCCTTCACCTTTGAACGAAATTGGTTGCCACGATCAAACTCATTAGTAAACACACCAAAGCTCGCAGCTCCAGGAGAAAGCAAAACTGTATCTCCTGAGACACTTACCTTCTGAGCATAGGCCAAAGCCTCATCCATAGAAGTTACTATTTCCATACTACGATCTTTTTGATCTTCTGGCAAAATCTTTCTCAGTGCAGATATAATCTTGTCGCTACCGTCACCTTTGAAAAAGACGACATCTTTCGTGTGTTCCATAATCATCTGCGGCAAATCGCCTACTGGCAAATTCTTATCAGAACCACCAGCAATCAGCACAACAGGTGTTTGAAAAGTTTTAAGCCCTGCAACTGCCGCCTGTGGGTTTGTTGCTGCAGTGTCATTGTAGTATTTTACGCCGTCCAAGGTTCGCACAAACTCCAATCGATGAGCAACTGGCGGGATATCATAAACAGCCTCTTTAATCATTTCCTTCGAAACACCAGCGGCATGAGCTGCTCCAATTGACAACATCAAATTGGCAACATTATGTGCTCCAAGTATCGAAAGATCCTTGGTGTCGACAAACTTCGTAGCGTCAATTCCATCATTGCAGTAAATGTACCCATCCTCGATGAAAACACCTCGTCCATCTGTCTTGCGTTTCCCACTAACAGTGACTACAGTACTCGGAACTTCGTCCTCCACACCGCGAAGCATTTCGTCTTCCCAATTATAGATAAAAAAATCTTTAGCCTTCTGATGAAGAAAAATCTGTTTTTTATCATCCAGATAACTCTCCATCGTCTTGTAATAGTTTAAATGATCAGGAAAGATATTTGTAAAAACAGATATATGTGGGCTGATCTTACAATATTTAAGTGCGCTTAATCGCCAGCTAGAAAGCTCAAACACGACAATCGAGTCCTTTTTTACATAGTGCAATCGATCCAATATGGAGATATTTTCCACACCAAAAAGAACAGGCGTCCGCGGACCTTTTTTAAGGATGTGATAGATCATCCTAGCTGTGGTCGTCTTTCCCTTTGTGCCTGTTACCCCGATAACAGGTGCCTTGCATAACTGCAAAAAAAGACTTGCATCCGTCTCAACGGGGATTTCACTGGCGAGGGCAAGTTTTACATGCTCGTTCGTCCATGGACATGAAGGAGTTTTAATTACCATGTCGACGTTAATAAAATCCTCTCGTCGATGTTGTCCTAAAACATACGTGATATTTTTAATATCTTTGAGTTTATCCAGAGAGTCCTGCAATTTTTCTTTTGTCTTCAAATCTGTAGCAATAATCTCTGCACCCTGATCAGCCAAATACCGTATAGTTCCAACTCCTCCACCAAGGAGTCCAATACCAAAGACTGTTATACGCTTCCCTTTAAACCACGATGGCTTCATAAATCAAATTAAATAAGTAAGTAATGTCAACTATATCACACAAAACAAAGTGGTTCTAGTAACATACAATCATAAAAATATTTGCAGATTCCTACAAATTATGGCCTTCTTACTTGTCCGTGCGGCGCAGCACTTGACCTGATTGTAGCTGGGTAGTCTCTCCTTCGTATATCGCAAATTCTCCGTTTATGATAACGTGTAACACGCCCTCAGCATACGCAATAGGCTTATCGACTGTTGCTACATCCTTGATTGTAAGAGGATCAAAAATTACGATATCAGCTGAAAATCCTTCTCGCAATAAACCACGATCAGCAATACCCAATCGATTTGCCACTTTATGAGTTGATTTGTGAATTGCAAGCTCCCACGAAAGTGTGTTTCGCTCCTTCACATAGCGATTAAAAAGTCTAGGAAATGCACCAAATGAACGTGGATGAACCTGCAAATCTTGGACCTCTTGCGTAATTGTATAGCCAGGACTATTTGACGTGACAACACTATACGGGCTTTCCAACCCACGAACAATATTTTCCTCACTAAGCGCATCCAAGAGGATGATGACACGACCTTCGGAAGCGAGAAGTAGATCGAGAATTAACGTAGACACGTCCGTATTACGCTCTTTCGCGATATCTAACAATGTACGACCGAGCAAGTGCTTGGCATGTGGTGCAAGTGACACGATAGCACTATCCAAATTCAATCGAGAGCCACGCAACTCCTTGCGTACCTGATCATACGTAGGTTGATTTCTCAACCTCCCAAGTAGCATCGTTTTTCCACCTTCACTCACCCATCGAGGTAAAAATGTATACAAAACAGAGCCAGTAACTGTATAGGGATAAATATCAAAACTAACATCAAATCCTTCCAAAATCATTTGATCAATGCGACCAACTGCCTCACGCATCAAAGGCCAAGAATCCTGCCCCACAGCCTTGAGATGTGTAATATGCACACGCGCACCAGTTTCACGAACCACTTCCAGTATTTCATCAAGTGCACCGATCAAATCCTGATCTTCATCTCGCAAGTGAACAGCCAAAAGAGTGTTGTATTTCTTTACACACTCTGCCACTTTCACTAATTCGTCTATTGAAGCGCTACGTTCATGCGTATAAACAAGACCAAGAGATGCACCGAGCGCTCCATCAATGAGCCCCTTTTCCAATTGTGACACTAACGAGCTCGACTCAGGTAAACTAAGCTCACGTGTTTCATCACCAATAATTCCTCGTCGCAAAGTGCCATGTCCTACAAACATACCAAAATTAAGACTGAGCTTCTTTTCCTGTAAAGTACTGTAAAAATCAGAGACACTTTCCCAATTGACATTAGTTCCTGTTACATCCGTCCATTTTTGAGTCGATAAAAACATCTGTTCATTATAGTGGGGCGCAAGCGACGCGCCAGAATTCCCACCAATAACAGTAGTAATACCTTGTCGCAAAAGACTCTCAAGTTTTGCATCGGTAAAAAGGCGCCAATATACGTCGCTTCGATTTGAAATATCGATAAACCCTGGCGTAACATAAAGTCCCTGCGCGTCCACTTCGCTACGAGCAGTCTCCCCACCCAAATCACCCATTTCAGTAATGACGCCATTATTAACTGCGATATCGCCCAAATACATAGGCGATCCACTCCCGTCAAGTATAGTGCCGTTTTTTATAACAATATCGTGCATGAAATTTTATTTTGATTTCAAACTTTTAGGTATTATAGCACCAAAAACACTTCACAAAAACCAAGAAGTCAAAAAAATCAGGAATCAATCCTGATTTCTATTACTTGTGAGCGCAGAGGGATTTTCACGTCGCTTCGCTCCTGCAGAACCCACGGTTCCACAAGCCTCCTTCAAGGGAAAACTATTGCTTTCCCAACCCCTTTCCTTTGTTCAAATCCCACTGCTCATAGTGCAAAAAAACACATCAATATGATGTGTTTTTAGTATTGTGGGCGCAGAGGGATTTGAACCCCCGACCATCAGCTTAAAAGGCTGTTGCTCTACCAACTGAGCTATGCGCCCACGCGATACTTTGAAAGCAAAAAGAATGCACAACACATTCCTTTTTACTTAAGTTAGTATAAAGGGAAAAACATTTCTAGTCAACACTGCGCAACATGAGACTTCATTATTTTAAAAGGGCCTAAAAATCAGAAATCTCAGACGTGAATATCTCACGAGAAACTGTGCAAAATGAAGGGAGAAATACCCTAGCCTATTTTTTCATAATTATGCATAACAAGCTGCGCATCGATTTGTTTCACAAGCTCGATAACCACACTCACAACGATCAACACACTTGTCCCACCAATCGCAAGTGACTCATTGCCCGTTAGTACACCAGCCAAAAGCGGCAGCACAGCGATAAGACCGAGGAAAATTGCTCCTGCAAGAGTAATGCGACTCACAATACGTCCAAGATAATCTACTGTCTCTTGTCCTGGGCGAACCCCATCTATATACCCACCTTGTTTTTGTAAGTTAGTTGCAATTTTTTCTGGATCAAAAATAACTGCCGTATAAAAATATGTAAATAAAACTACCAACCCAAAGTAAAGCGCTCCGTAAAAGAAACTGTTCGCAAAAAGTGCTGCGACAGTATTACCAATCTCAACGACACGAGCATTCGAAGAGCCTTGCATCAAGCCACCAATGAGTGTAGGGAATGTGACCAACGATACAGCAAAAATTATAGGGATAACACCTGCTTGATTTACTTTGATCGGCAAATGTGTTCGTGCGCTACTCCCGCTTCCACCTCCACCAGAACGTGTACGCCTTGCATAAGAAATTGGTATAATTCTTTGGCCTTCAGAGACGAAAACCACACCTACAATCGTAGCGATTGTGAGGGCGATATACCCTATATACGTAAGAATGTCTTGAGAATTAAAGGTGCTCCATAATTGAGAAACTAGTGAGGGTAGTCCAGCAACGATTCCCGCAAAAATCATCATACTAACGCCATTTCCCAATTTTTTCTCAGTAATGAGCTCACCTAACCACATCAGAAAAATCGTACCAGCAGTAGCTACAGTCACTAGCACAACAATAGTAAAAGGACTCACATCACCCACAACTCCTTGTGAGCGCAACAATGCAATCATCGCAAATGTTTGCAACACTGCAAGTGGTACGGTAAATACGCGTGTAATAGTATTAAATTTCTGTCGTCCTGCCTCACCTTCCTCCTTATACATACGCTCGACAGAAGGGACAATCATTGTCAAAAGTTGCATAATAATTGACGCCGTAATATAAGGTCCCAATCCGAGTAAAACAATTGAAATCGCACTAAATCCACCTCCAGAGAAAAGGTTCAGAATACCAAAGGCTGCAGAATCTCCTAGTGCTGACGGATCAACGTTGGGCAATGGAATATTTGCAGCCAAACGAAAAACAACCAATATTGCAAAAATAAAGAGAATTTTGTTGCGTATATCAGGGATGGAGAACACATTTGCAAACTTACTCAGCATAAAAGAAAATCAAAGGATTAGTAAAGTAAAACTCGGGGAAAATGATAACTTTCCGTACTATAGCGCATTTCTTGAATCTCGTAAACCAGAGAACTATGAGCTCTACTCATATATTCAGGACTTTTTCAAAACGCGAAGCATAAGTAGCACAACAATAACCGCAACACTAAGAATAGTAACTATTGGTATCCAGGGGTTTCGAGCAATTAATCGACTCTCCTCTCCATCACATGCATCTCCCTTTCCATCACCATCCTCGTCTGATTGATTCACATTTACCTCATGCAAACAATTGTCAGAAATATTCATAATACCGTCGCGATCAAAATCTTCACAATCATCCCCCACATTATTTCCATCAACGTCAATTTGTTCTGGATTTGCAACACTATCACAATTATCAGACGCATCTACTACACCGTCACCATCAGTATCAGCTTGTAAGTAATCGGGATTATCACGACGAGACCCGACGCCAATCAATTGCACATTGTCGACATCAGCTAACCGAGGTTTTTCCCCAGTGTCGACGGGCATGTACCGATCAGCATCGTAATAAATCTGATAGGTCTGTCCTGGTGTCGCATTAAATCGAATCTTTTGAGATACTTCTTCATCAGGAGAATACTCCTGAAATTGCATCTCAACAATACGCAAATAATCTGTATAACTTAATGTCACACGAAAGTGCGAGGATTTCGTCAGAGGAAAAGAAACACGTGATCCATTAAAAACACGTCGCGAAAGAATAATGTCTTCTTTTCCATTAGAGTCAACGGATGAGACTTGGATTGCTTGGGCAGGACGTACATTTCTCCCAAATGTAAAGATAATAGACTCCGTTTCAATATCATTTTCGGCATACACATCAATCGTTACAGTGTTTGGAATAATATTTCCCTTAGGATCTTTTTGTTCATTGTAGTCGTATGACACGTATGTCTGGAAATCTCCGTCCACTGCACCATTACTTACTGACGATGGGTTAAGCGGATCTTGCGCTCGCATTTTCTCTAAAATAGGTCGACGATTTGTGGTAAGGATAGACGCACGAGGAATCTGACTAGAAGATTCAACGAGAATATAATTATCCTCCAAGTTTCCGAGCTCATCAACCACAACATCAACAACAGTCGGCACACTTAAGGAAGGGACTTCCACATCTACTACTTGCGAATATACGCTTTTTTGTTCTAGTGACAATATAGGTGGTCCAGCTGCAGAAACATTCTGCAGCCCAAAAACACTCCCAAAAAAAACAAATCCTATAGCCGACAGTTTTACCCAAAATTTATTTTTCATAATCAATTTTTAGTGATACACGACAAAACTCCTAAAAGAACGGTTCATTATAAAACCATCTCTACACATCCTTTTCACCTCGAGAACGTGCAATATATGCAGTAATAATAAATACTACGCCCACTACAAATGCGGTGATGATGCGCATCGCTTGCGACATTTCCCAAAACTCTACTAGAAAAATGTCCAACAGTACAATCCCAAACAATGCAACTCCAATAACTTGATATGGTTTGTATTGGGCTCGAGCTCCCAAAACATAAAAGTAAGCGCCCACAGCGGTGTAAATAAAAAGTGATACAAATGTCGCCACATCAAAATTCTCTAAGAAAGTATGTGTCATAAGCCACACCAAAACAATGCTAAGAATTAGTCCAATGGTTGCGAAAAATCGTAGAAACAGACGATTTGATTCTTGCGTAAGATTTACATTCAATCGAACCAGTAACGCCAAAATAAATGAACTAAGCACTGCCACAAAAATTGCGAAAAGATGTGGCACAATGTCAGAAAAATCCAAAAAGCTACGTGACAGCACCCCACTACCCCTTGAAGAAATATATGAAAATCCTTTTGATATACTATCGATAAGCATGAGGAGTGGCAAGCTAAACAACACCACGCCAACCATTTGTTGTTGCGATGTCAATCTCTCTCCACGGGCATAAATCAGAAGCGCAATTGCCACAGCAACTTCTACTATATATGCAGTGATTAACACTGCACCATTTGCCACCTCTGCTGTAGCGACGACGATCAGGATAAATGCTGCAGCTCCGTAAATTATTGTTGGCGCCTGAACACGGGTCATACTAAAAATTCCATATGAAGCACCGACAAAAAGTGCGACACCAAGCAGTAACAAAATCACCTTATAGTCAGTAGGGCCAAAGAGATAAACCCAAACGAGGTACATTAGCGTAACCCCAATCGCTGTCAGATAGTCAACAGTACTCAAGCCTGTCACATCGTTATTTTTTGCACGTGAGATAATTGCACTGACATTCGCGCCATAAAACACTGCTCCAAATGCTAGAGCAAGAATCATATTTGTCCAATTCTGCGCATTACCGACATCGATAGCGTGTCCGATTGAATAAAATGCGACAACACCGAGCATAAGCGCTGTAAGTTTTCTCCACGATGTTTTGTATACAATCCACAACGTACCCAAAGTAAGCACAAACAAATATGCAAAGATAAAGTGCGCTGCCAATCCATTTTGAAAAAACGCAAGCGGGACAAACGCACCAAAGGCGATCATGAATCCTGTCAATGATTGACTTTTTTGCTTCAATGAGACAAGTGAAACAAATGCTACAGTGATAAGCATTACCCCTAAAGCTAGAGCGCTCGGCATAAGTACACTTGCAAAGTTCACAGCAGCAATAGTCGAGACAAATACAACTGCGATACCAATGAGTAAAAAGATATTACCCTGCAAACGTACCCGTGGCGCGCGAAGAGTGCCGTAAATAAGGGCAACAACACCAAAAACATACCCTATAACTACACGCGCAGCCTCACTAAGCCAACCTTCCGCTGCCGCGTACGTTATGAACCACCCGGCAGCCAGGATAATAAGCAAACCACCAATTTTTAATGGCCAATCATGTTTAAGCCACACAAAAAATTTCTCCACTGTCAAAGAGTCCTTTGATACAACATCACTACTGCTACTAGCATGAAACCCTGCAGATGCATTTTGCGGCATTGTGGCATAATCTGCGCCAGGGATTGCTGCAGGTCTCTGAGCTGAAGGATTTTCCAGAGTATGATCCACAAATACATCATCTGAAGTATTTTGGTCGACAGCATGCCCTACAGACTCTTGTCGGTCAACAAACTCGACCGACTCCTCACGGCGATGCAAAAATTTCTCATCAGACTCTTGTTCCAAAGTTGATTCTTGATCAGGCGAGTGCCCAGCATTATCCGATCGCAACAATGGCTCTGCTTCTTGCTTCGATACTACCTCAATACCCTGCTGGCGCTCTACCAGAGCTATCAATTTATCTAGTTTGTGATCTAGCTTTTGAATCTCACCAGAAACACGCACGCCATATATAACTATACACACAACAAACAGTAAGATAAGAACAGTCATATGCTTTATAATTTAAAGACACTCAAGCGCTGTGACGCAAAGACACCTTCTTTAAAAAGAAAACGAATTCAATAATTGCATTATCCCCTACTTTTCTTATTCTAGCAAACACAGCTATACATTCTTGCTATAATATACAAAATAAATACTCTCTATGATAAAAAAAACGCTCCTCGTCCTCATGGGTGGAAAAAACGCAGAACACGAAGTCTCCCTCCAAAGTGCAAAAAATATTCTAAAAAATCTTTCAAATAAAAAATATACGATTATCCCTGTTGGCATATCCAAAACAGGCTCGTGGCAATTACTTGAAGGAGAAAAGGTTGATAATTACTTCCAAAACCCAGACAATCCAAAAACAATTACACTACAAGAAAGTGTATCCCCATGCAAACTAGAAAATATTGATTCGGAATGTCACCTCATAACTTTAAGTGACAAAAGAAAAATCGATATCGTTTTCCCTGTCCTGCATGGCACAAATGCCGAAGATGGTCGCCTCCAAGGGTTTTTAGAAATGCTAGATGTTCCATACGTAGGTTGCGATTCATTAAGTAGTGCGATTTGCTACGACAAAGCAGTTACCAAGGCCATCCTGCGTGATAAAGGTATAAGTGTAGCGCCGGGAGAAGTATACGACATCACGCAGCCTTTACCGAAAATGGCAGATCTAAAAGCAAAATACAATACGCCACTATTTGTAAAACCAGCAAAGTCAGGCTCAAGCGTTGGCGTACACAAAGTATCAAATCAAAAGGAGCTTGCAGAAGCCGTCACAGACGCAGCACGTCACGACAACAAAATACTCCTAGAGCAAGCCATACAAGGCAAAGAGCTAGAATGTGCCATAAAAGGAAATAGTAGCGACTCTAAAAACCCCCCTGCTGCATCCGTCATTGGTGAGGTACTCGTGACTGGTGAACATGAATTCTATGACTACAATGCCAAATACCTCGACGAACATGGATCGGAAATCGTCATCCCAGCAAACATTACTAGTAAGCAAACCAAAGACCTACAAGAACAAGCACTCAAAGCTTACAGGACTCTAGGTTGCAGCGGATTAGCCAGAGTTGACATGTTCCTCACCGATAGCGGTGAAATTTATATAAATGAGATCAACACGTTCCCGGGTTTCACAAACATCTCTATGTACCCAAAACTTTGGGAGGCTAGTGGCACATCGTATGTCGACCTACTTGACGAACTCATCACACTATCAATAGAAAGAAAAAGGTTATAGCGAGAAAAGAGACACAACCCCGCAACCAATCACCAAACTCATAGTCGACCAACCAGGCAGTAGATGACGTTAGAACTATTTCGCAGTCACTAGCTGACCATTCCTAAATTTATAAATGCACTTATCATCCTCCAAGATACATTCTGGATCTGTTTTATCTTCTAATTCAGTCCACAGTTCCCATACCTTACCATCACTTTTGTAATAAATTTCTCCACTGTACTGCGGTGTATCATACTTTCGGTAGAAACTCATCATATAATAATAATCTATCGTTTCTTTGGTTAGCTTACACCCCTCTATTATGGCATCCTTCAATTCATGCAATACATCTGCATGCTCCGTTTCACAGTACCCGATTTCTTTGACATAGGATTTCGCTTCCTCTATTTCTTGAGCAGACAGTGCACATCCTGAATAGAGAAAATCTTTCTGAAAATTGCTCATTTTCAACTCTTCAATCGTTGAATATTCTTGAGATATTTTCTCTGTGTAAACATTTAGCACAAAGTTGGGTTCCTCCACACATTTACTAATCGCCGCTGCGATACCATTTGGTCCACGTAACTTAACCTTCTTTTCAAAATCACTTCGATTTACTTTTGCAATATCAGCCAAACTCTTACTGCCCACTGTAAAACTTTGTATCATTTTCTGTAGTAAAAGTTTATTTTTCTCGATATCAGTAGTTGAGCTTGAATATATACCAACGTCAAACTGATATCTCTTTGGTAAATCATAAATGTATATGGTTGCATCATATTCCGTAGCATCTAGATTCCATTGATCTATATATGCGACAGTATTTGAAGTCTTGTACGAAGAGAGTCCCTCTATCTCTTGCATATACTCTTCTTTACTCACCTTATCAATAGAAATATAAATTTCTATTTCAGTGTCCTTTTTATCATTTGATGTATATCGTATTGTATTTCCAAAATACTCTTCATCATATTTTTCGTCATAAATCATCCATTCCGCTGGGATACTTGCCGTCCAGCCATCTTCGGGATGAACATAATAAACCACTCCTTCCAAGGCTTGTTCATTATTCTCTAGGATCACATCGCTGTTCTGGATTGCATCTTTATTTTTTATAAATAGAAAAAATAATGCAATGACTGTTAACAGTAAAATAGAACCTATTATAAATATAAGAATACCTTTATTCATAGTTAAAATTATATCATGTCCTATGGAATACTAAACCATTGCCATTTATTCTTTCAAATACTCTCAAAACATACAAAAATATTTCCCACTGGTCATTTCTGACACTGAGGACAATACACCGTAGTCCTAC
>CALHMM010000061.1 GCA_938034715.1 Minisyncoccota bacterium | reverse complement strand
TGTGATTATCATGTGCACAAGTAAGGGAAAGGTGCTATCATATAAAGACGCTAAAAATAGTATTTTACCTGTATTTAAAAGAAATTGTGGCATATAGTGTTCTTTTTGATACAATCCATAGCCCCTAGAATTGATCGGTTTACATACAGCAGTAAATCCACACCAGACGCAGGAAAAACGATTATTAATCATATATATTCACATGGACATTCTCATCGCCTTATTTTACCAGCCGCTATATAACGCACTCATATTTCTCTACGGTCTACTATGGAACGATTTAGGGCTTGCTATTATTATTTTGACAATTCTCATCAAGCTTGTTCTTCTGCCGATGTCTAGAAAGCAGATTTCATCGCAAAAAGAGATGCAGGAAATTCAGCCAAAAATCAAAGAATTACAAGAAAAGCACAAAGGAGATCGAGAGAAGATTGCTCGTCAGACAATGGCATTGTACAAAGAGCATGGCATAAACCCGGCGGCGGGATGTCTACCGCTTATCGTTACACTTATTTTCTTCTTTACCTTATTTACAGTCATTAGAAACTTGGCACAAAGGGATGAATTCATGACAGATCAATCCATTCTGTATCCTTTCGTTCCTTATATTGAGAAAATCAACGAGGTTTCAGGTGGATTTCTACAGCTCGGTGTGGCAAATCCAATACTTGCTGTACTTACAGCAGTTGCATCGTATTACCAGATCCGTATGATGCAGGCAAAGATGGATGAGAAAAAAACCCAAGCCAAAGAAGTGAAAAAGAAAGATGGTGATGACATGCCAGATTTTGCAACGGTAATGCAAAAACAGATGCTCTATATCATACCAATCATGACATTGGTCATAGGTTTTACCTTTCCCGCAGGTCTAACACTATACTGGCTTACATCGACACTATTTACGATTGGACAGCAGTGGAGTGTTATGCAAAGTGGCAAGATTGTAGAAAAAAGCTAGCCGCCACAAGTACTAAGCTTTAAATTCACGAATATGAGCGATAAAGAAAAAATCAGAAAAATTATCGTTACTCTTTTTGCTGAGATGGGCTTCACAGTTGATCCAAAAACCCAGGACACAACAGAATCCGGTTGTATTTTTTCGATAAACACAGATCAAGATGCACAATTCCTCATCGGACACCAAGGGGCTAACTTAAGTGCGATAGAACACCTGGTGCGCATCGCCGCTCGCCAACAAGGGATTAATTTCCACTTTAAAATAGACATAAACGACTACTGCCAGAAAAAAGAGAAGATGTTTGAGATGATAGCTACAGATGCAGCACAGGAGGTCATGCGAACAAAAAGACCTCTCGTGCTAAAGCCAATGAACCCTTACGAAAGACGACTTATTCACATGCATTTGGCAGATGATAAGCGAGTGACTACCGACAGTATAGGGACTGATAGCCAAAGAAAAGTTGTGGTAAAGCCACTTGCGCACATTGACACGCTATGATCACACAAAAGATCTCATATAATATCATCTTTGTTGGAACGTCAAAGCTTATATCGATTGGTATTGCTCTTTTTGCTGTAGGCCTCCTCTCACGATACTTAGGAACAGAGGGGTTTGGAAGATATATCCTGGCTCTTTCATATTTAGGGTTGTTGATGGCATTGGCAGATATGGGGCTTCATGCCATCACGACGAGGGAGATATCACGTGAGGGAGCTGATGAGAATAGTATTGTAAACAAGGTATTTACTTTGCGAGTTCTCATAACAGGGACAATTTTTATACTTGCAGTTGCAGCTGTCGCACTGACTTCCATGGACGCACAAGAGAAGGGGGCGATCTTTGTCATAGCTGGGGCTTTCTTTTTTTCATCAACCTACAGCCTGTTAAATGCTGTTTTCCAAAAGCATCTATCAATGGATCGGGTCGCGATCGCGGAATTGTGTGGGAAGTGTGTACAAATGGGGACGATCCTTGCTCTTGTAAAGTTGGAGTTACCTTTTATCTTCTCGGTGATTGCAGTCTTTCTGGCTATGTTAACAAATTTTTTTCTGGTATTCACATTTGTCAGGAAGTATATCAAAATATCCTTTGACTGGGATCCTAGCTATTGTAAAGAGTTTCTAAAAAAATCTTACCCGCTTGGCATAAGTGCAGTAGCAACATTCCTCTACTTTAAGGTTAATGCAATAATCCTGTCACAATATCAGCCGATCGACGATGTTGGGATTTACGGCGCTGCATATAAAATTATAGAAACAATAATCTTTTTCCCAGCAATGGTTATAGGTCTTGTGCTACCGCTACTTTCACGCTATATATTTACACACAAAGAACTTTTTAGGAAAACGATCAACGCTACAGTAAAGTTTTTTGTTGTTATTCTCATACCACTACTTTCTGGTCTATTTTTTCTCGCTCCCGAAGCGATAAGTATAATAAACGGACCAGGTTTCGAGAACGCAGTACAGGTACTTCGTATTTTGGTGTTCTCGTTGATTGGAATATTTTTTGGCCACCTATTTATGACGACCGCCATAGCTGCTCACCTACAGCTCCTTTTAACAAAGATATTGGTATTGACAGCAATTTTCAATATCGCTCTAAACTTTTACCTTATCCCGAGATATTCTTATACAGGTGCCGCAGTAAGCTCTGTCATAACAGAGTTCTTTGTGATGGGGGTTATCTACTATATGCTGCGCAAGAAAACAGGTTTCGCACTATACTTGCACAAGCCATTTCTCTATATCATCGGCATTATCATCATTGTGATGATAAACATGTTTTTACCCGCAAATCCTTTCGTAGCTGCATTTTTCGGGATTATGGCATATGGTGCGTTTGTGCTATGGGCAAAGCTCATTACTATGGATGACTTGAAGAGTATTAGACCCTCAGTAAAGTAGTGTTCCATGGCTGTGTTTAGCGTGTATAATAGAGCTATCTAACGAACTGTGAAAACACAAGGTCAATTCAGTAGCGAATGACAAATAAGAGACTGCTATGCCCATGCCAAATCATACTACAGTAGTAATCGTAAACTACAATGCAGGAGATCGTCTTCTTACATGCATAAGGAGCATTTTTGAGACTGGTCTGCAACCTGAAATCGTCGTCGTTGACAATGCAAGTAGGGATGGTTCACTGGAAAAGTGTCGCAGAGCGTATCCCAAATTACGCTACATCGTTCATTCTCATAACCTTGGCTTTGCGACAGGGTCAAACATCGGGATTCGTTACGCACTCGAAAAAGGATCTGAAGTCATTGTCCTCATCAATCCAGATGCAACGATCGAAAAAAAGAGCCTACAAAAACTAGTAGACACATGCAAGAGAGAAGATGTCGGCATTGCTGCGCCGCTTATTTATCATATGACGACCAAGCAAGTATGGTTTTCTGGTGGAGAGATTTCTTTTACGAGACAAAGAGCAACACATCAAACGCATATGCCTGCGAATAACAACTTAATTGATACGCAGTATGCAACAGGTTGTGTCATGGCTGTGCACAAGGACACATTCAAGCAGGTTGGTCTTTTTGATGAACAGTTTTTTCTGTATTATGAAGATGCTGATCTATCTTTGCGTACCAAGGAAAACGGGCAACGTGTCGTCGTCGTGCCAGAGGCGCATGCATGGCATAGCGAGGATTCTGAAAGTCGGGAGAATAGACCACAAAAAACATATTTTCTTGTCTTTTCTGGGCTACTTTTTTTCACCAAGCACTCGACCGGCTTCATGCGCATAAGGACACACTTATTTATTTTTGTTAGGCGAATGCGTAGTCATGTCAGGACACTCTACAAAAATGACGATATAACCAGAGCAGTTAAGAAAGCCTTTAAAGACTATGACGATGTACGAAAAAAGACAAATCCTCGTATCACTCCTTATCGTTAATTATAGGAGTCTCGATGAATTAAGAATGTCTTTGCGGGACCTCAATAAAATAATTACAAAAAACTCTGTTGAGGTACTAATAGCAAACAACGATAAGCAGCCCCTCCCTATCGACGTTAAAAATATTGCATCAAATGCAGCTTGCACGAAAATATTCCAAATGCCGAAAAATCGAGGATTTGGATCTGCAAATAATCACATCGCCAATGCTGCAAGAGGAACCTTCCTTTTTTTTCTAAACCCAGATACTTATAATTACACCGGCAGTATCGATTCCTTAATAAAAAAAATCGACAATAAGCAATGTGATGTAATTGCACCGAGAGTCAACAATGCAGATGGAAGTCGGCAACGTTGGTCATATGGGAAAAAAATTACACCGCAAGGTATTATTCTCGACAATATCCGCGACGTACTTGGTCTTGATAAATCCACTGAAGAAGATGGAATGCTCCACAAACGAAAGAGTGTTGATTGGGTCACCGGGGCAGCATTTATGATCAAAAAGGACGACTTCCTGCAGATGGGTGGCTTTGACGAGGATTTTTTTCTTTATTTTGAAGACATTGATCTATGTAGGCGGATAAAGATGTCTGGCAAGAAAATACTGGTTTCAGACGATATGTCACTCAAGCATAGCTCAGGTGCGAGCGCAAAAAACACTACTACACAAAAAAAACACTATTACGAAGCGCAAGACCACTATGTAAAGAAATACTACGGTACTGCACTATCCAAGGCATTCTCTACAGTGAGAGGCCTAACACACTCATTATGATTGGCTTTCAACTAAAATTCTTCTATATTGCCCTACCGTTACTCTTTGCGCTGAGTTTGACGCAAGACTTTGATGTACACGTCTCACGACTCATTGTGCTCACAATCTTTGCGATCTACATTGTGCAAGGCTTATATCGGCGGAGTCTATACATCCCAAAAGGTAGTGTTGTAATTATTGGGTCGACGATTTTACTGTGGACTATTTGCTCACTTTTTTATAGCGAGGTGATTTCTTGGAGTGCTCGCAAGATATTTTTCCTTCTCACTTTCGCACCGCTGTGTCTGGTCAGCATCTGGTATCTCATGCGACAGGGTGATTCCGAGAAAAAGTTAGTCGAAGCTGTGGTCTTGGGTGGATTTGTGGGTAGTGTCGTAGCAATAGTTCAATTTTTACTTCAATTTGCGATCGGTTTGGAAAAGGTAGAGAAGCTGTGGATTACTTTGACACCATTTTTTCTAGGGGGGAGTTTTTCCCAGAGTGTTGCAGCTTTTAATAGCTGGTTTGTTCACGTCGGTAGCGTGGATATTTTTAGGGCGATCGGCTTCTTTCCCGATCCTCATGTTTTTGCTTTTTACACTGGAATGATTGCACCATTTGCCTTCGGACTTTACGCAAAAAGTCATTCCAAAATCTGGCTCCTTGTCGGATTCGTTACAATTATTGCCAACCTCTTGAGTTTCTCACGTGGGTCACAAATGGGACTATTGAGTGGTTTAATTGTGGCGATCCTAATGATCTGGCCTTCTCTGACAACGATCAAAAGGCACGCTGTTACAGGAGCGTGCGCACTTATGCTACTGATTGCTGTTTTCCCAGGAAACTCATTATCTGATCGTTTCGCCTCATCATTTAGTAGGCAAGACACATCCAACACATCGCGCATTGATATCTGGAGCGAAGCTCTTGAGTTAATCACACAAAGTCCGATAATAGGAGTTGGATTAGGGGCTTACGCCTATAATGTCGATCCAGAGGCTTCTTATCGAACGCCAGCCTACGCACACAATATTTTCCTTGATATTAGCTCCGAGCTCGGATTGATAGGGTTGCTGCTGTTTCTCTTGCTAATTATTCGTATGATGTGGATATTCATAAACAGAGACTCTGCAATGAGTCGCTGTGCTATCATAAGTATGTGTATTTTCCTTGTGCACGGCCTTTTCGATACACCAATTTTTTCTGTCCACGTCTTCCCTGTGATTCTCTTTTTGATCGCTCTAGCCGCTTATTATGAAGGCATTTCCTCACTCAATCAGGAAAAAACGACGTAAAAACGATATAAATGTGGCACACAACAATAATGTGCAGGCACTGCGCATCCAAGCTGTGATCACTTTGCTATTGCTTGCGTCATTACCACTGAGCTCTGTCAGGATTTTTTTTAGCACCCTTTCTGTTAGCCTAACTTCATGTATAGCGATTGTGCTTTGTGGCGTATTTTTTTTTACTACAAACAAACAACAATTCATCAAAGGGCCTGGCTATGCGCAGGCATACTGCGGGGTACTTGTCGTGCTAATTTTTTTGGCTGCACTAAAGACCGGTACAGTACATGGTTGGGGCATTTTTATCGAGTGGTTTGTTCTTCCTGTAACCACAGGACTCATTATTTTACAATGGATCCGTAGTGGGCAGATATCTTACAGGGTGATCTTGGGTGGATTTCTCGCTGCCCTAGTTGGAATCATGCTGAGTGGCGTAATTTTCTACGTCTACGACATTTTTACATACGATAGGAGGATCTATGCTATCTGGCCTTCTCCGAACCACCTAGCGCTACTGTGTGCCCCCTTGCTGGCCATGTCTGGTACATTACTATTAAAGCAAAAGAAATACACAAGCGTAATATCAGTATTGCTAGCAATCACAACCTTATGCGCCTCATGTATTTTATTGGCCACAAAATCCCTTGGTGGAATCATTGCAGCTTTTGGAGCGATCGGCTTTGCGTTTGTAATCCATAGACTGCTATGCGCAGATAAATCTGGAGTTAAGAAGATCATTCGATATGGCATTATTGCATTAAGTATAGCGATGATTTCTGTGGCAATTATTCAAAAGTCAGCTGATATCGCAGTAAGTCCAGAAAGATCCTCAATTGCCTCTCGTCTGATAATTTGGGAGGTAAGTATCGACATGATAAGGCACCACCCCTTCACAGGTATCGGACTGGGAAATTTCCAAGAGTACTACCTAGAGCTACAAAAACATTACGATC
>CALHMM010000060.1 GCA_938034715.1 Minisyncoccota bacterium | reverse complement strand
GAAAAATACGTAGCTTCTACTGGCGTGACTATTGCTGGAGTTAGTATAAGTGTTGCTACAAACACTAAAAGGATCACATTTTTCATATAGATATGATGGTTGATTAGTACAGTATCATGCTAATCCAGATGTCAATTATCTGAAAATAACGAATTATAGTATCACATGCGATATTTTTTGTCAAAATGTGCGAAAAAACTTAGATCACTATCTTTGCCATTCAAATCTCTGAGAAACTTCTCTTAACTTTATCCTTTCGATGATGTGGAGTACATTTTTTGCGCATCAAAAAACTGCCTAAATGCAGTTTTTTGATTGACTTGATCATTTTCTTTAAAGTGACTTGCCAACTTTTTTGGCCATGTCACACAGCCTGTTTGCATACCCCCACTCGTTGTCATACCATGTCAGCACCTTCACTAAGTCTCCACCGACTACCTTCGTGAAGGCCAAATCTACCGTACTAGAAAGAGGATTGCCTATGTAATCAGTAGAAACAAGTGGTTCATCACTGACACCGAGGATTCCACGATATTTTCCACTTGCGGCCTCTTTGAAGGCATTATTTACATCGTCGACTGTCACCTCTTTCGAGAGGACAAATGTGAAATCACTAAGTGAGACATCTATTGTAGGAACTCGCACTGCCATACCGTCAAATTTTCCTACAAGTTCGGGGATTACCTTTGTGGTTGCTATGGCTGCACCTGTTGTTGTAGGGATAATATTCTGAGCTGCAGCCCGAGCTTTTCGCAAATCCTTATCTGGTCCATCCTGTAATTTTTGAGTCGCTGTGTATGAATGAATTGTTGTCATCAAGGCTTTCTCGACACCGAACGTGTCATACATGATTTGTGCTACTGGAGCGATCGAATTGGTGGTGCATGAAGCATTTGAAATTATTGTTTGCGATTCATTATCTGGCTCACTAACACCAAGTACATGTGTAGATGTGCTCGCATCGTCGCCTTTTGCAGGAGCGCTAAGGATCACACGTTTTGCACCTGCATCTATATGTGCATGCGCAGCACCGTCTTTTACAAAAAATCCTGTACATTCTAATACAACGTCTATTTCAAGTTCCTTCCATGGTAGCTCTCCAGGATTTCTATTTGAGAGAATCTGATAATTTTTTCCATTTACTTCAATGCCGTCGTCACTCAACTTTACTGATCCATCGAACTTACGAAAAACACTATCATACTTCAGAAGATGTGCTAGTGTCTTATTATCTGTGAGATCATTAATTGCTACGATCTCCACATCTTCATTATCGTGAAGAATGCGAAACGCCGCGCGCCCAATGCGACCAAATCCGTTGATGGCAATTTTGGTTTTCATCTGTTTATATTTGATTTATTTACTTTCTTTACTCATTATATCATGAGATGTCTGTTTGTACTCGCGGCTTCAAAAACAAAACCTGTCACTCAGAAGTGACAGGTCAAAGACACGCATGTATTGTTTTTTACCTTCCGCCTGAAAGGAAATCTTGATATTCTTTTAGCTCGTCCCATTTTCCCTCGTGGGCCATTTCTGCCTGCTCAGGCCATGTTCTAGGATCGTGCATCTTGAAACGGTTTCCTGCTGCATCGAGAATGCCCTGTAGCCTGTTCGCATCTACACTAGCTAGCATAGCCCAGGTATTTATCCCATCAGCTTTAAGAAGTTCTTCGATCTTTGGACCAATGCCCTCCACGACTTTTAAATCATTGTTGTCTGTACTCAATGCCCCAGCTCCGGCTATGGGTTGCGCCTCTTGGCGATCTCCGTCCCCCATAAAGTGACGCAATAACCATCCTAAGAGTGCTGCAACGGCAAGCATGAAGAGTATTTCACCGAGCCCACATCCATTTGTAAGAAAATCAAACATATCTTTTTAGTTAGTATAATTACTGTTGCTTGTCAAAGTTTTGACAGTACAACTTATTAATGTGTGCCCTTGTTGATCCAAGTACATTACCGGTAGGTCCAGCTAGACCAAGTGGTCTAAGTATTTCAGTAGCGTACTTTTGCTGAAATGCATTCACTGCTTGAACGTCCTGTGATCCATATATCCCATCTACTGTGAGGTTGGTATTCTCATATTTATTCAAGAATTCTTCAACCTTTGTAGCCACCTGTTTCGTATTTGCACTACTTCCTGGCTTGAGATTCCCATCCAAATAATCTGTACACTTCTGATCTATTTTTGGAACTTCTACGGGTGCGGTTAACTCTTCTTGTTTAATCGGTTCTGGTTCTGGTTCTGGCTGGGCGACTTCCTTGGGAACTTCTTTGATGGGCTGCTGCACTTTTACAGTGTCGTTGCTATTTACATTTTTATTAACTACAGCTACTGGAGCGGGTGCTTGAGTGCAGACGGCCTGTAGTCTGCAATACCAATAACTACTCACTAGCGCCCAGATAATCATAGCTATAATTACCCATGACATTTTTGACATAAGATTTCTTTAGCGACTAAGTCTATTTGTTTATATATTTATCGTAATAAACTGAGGGGTGTTTGTCAAAAAAGTTATCAACAATTTTTTGTATATCAGTCGAGAGAATTTCTATCAAGTATTCTTACGATGATCTTACCATCTAGACAAAACGTAGCATGAATAACAATGCTGAAACAAATCCGACGATACCGAATCCGAAGCTGATGAACAACCACTGCGTTGTTCGCATTCTACTCACAAAGACAAACTTGTTTTGAAATCCTGGAAGTGTCTCTCGCATCTGGCGGTCAATCTCTCTGTCTGGCGAGTGTGGCTCGTGTTCAACGGTAGATTGTTCACCGAAGAGTTTCAACATATCGTACCTACTGAGAATCCCAACAAGTTTCTTGTTCTCCTCTACAATCAGAAGGGGATTTACATCGTGATGTTCTGAGAATAGCCTAAGGGCATCCTCAACCGGAGCCTCTGGAGATAATGTCATTGGATTAGCATTCATAATATCCGACGTTTTCATTTGAGATATTTCTCTCATGTCCTGGCTAAGGAATTTTTTATCCCGTCGATATGTGCCAACATCATTTAGTATGCGGATGAGAGTTGGCAAGTGCATATCTGATCCGCGTAGCATCATATCATGCTGTGTGAGAATACCTTTGAGAATACCATCTTTATCGACAACAGGTACTCCATTAAATCTTTTTTGAACTAGGATGTCCACTGCTGTAAGGATGGGTGTGAATGGGCCGACAGTCAGTAGTTCACCTTTTGTCATGAGGTGTTTGATCTTCATTGATGTTTTTTGTTTTTTTTATTTTACCACTTATACACGTATCTAGCTACTGCATTATCTGGATTTTTATGAGTTTTTTGGATTTCCTATCAAAAAGTTTTCGTGCAGTAAACCATTACTACCAATAAATCCCTGAATGTCTTGGTTGTACTTTTGCTTCCCTCCAAAAATGCCTGATGTCTTGCCGCCAGCCTCTTCTATGATAACTTTAGCTGCGGCCATATCCCAGCAGTGACTCCATGGAAAGATTGTTCCTTCTACTGAACCTCGCGCAACTAAGACTGCGTTGTATGCTCCGCTTCCGTAATTGTATGTGTTTGCTCCAAATTTTGCTAGCTCAATTAGTTTTGACTCTAATTGGACAGGTGCATTTACCCTGTGTGTGGGACAAGCAAGGATTACCTCCTTATCTATTTGCGAAATAGAAGACACGTGTATTTTCTTTCCATTGAGAGAAGAGCCTTTGCCTTTTTCGCCTATGTACATTTCATCTACGAAAGGTTGGTAGACTACACCGAGGATTGGCTCTCCGTCTTTCAGTAGAGCAAGAGAAAATGTCGCCACCGGTATTCCTCGCGCATAAGATCTTGTGCCATCAATTGGATCGCAAACCCAGACGTAGTTTTCATCGTTGTACATGCTACCCTCTTCTCCGATAAAGCCATACGTAGGATACATCTGTCTTATTTCGGTCGCTACATATTCGTTAATTTCCCGATCAGCAATTGTAACTGGCGTATCATCTAATTTCCAATCTTTGAGATTTTCAGTACTACGAAAATACTTGCGCATTATGACACTAGCCTTCTTGGCTGTTGTTACGGCAAATTCACGATGACTCATTCCTTTGGTTTACGTTTTCCAATTACGTCTTCAACTATCATCTAGTTTAAACATCGATGTTTTCAACACTTTTGGCGTGCGTTTGAATGAAATGTTTACGTGGGGCTACCTCAGCACCCATGAGAAGTTCAAAGACATTTTCTGCTGCTTCTGCATCTTCGATTGTTACTTGCATCATCTTTCTCGTAGAAGGATCCATCGTTGTCTCCCATAGTTGTTCAGGATTCATCTCACCTAACCCCTTGTATCGCTGAATGTTTACTTTTTTTGACTTGGCCTTTTTTTCTTGCGTTTCCTCGGCCTGCAAATCTTGTGCTGCTCCATCTGGCTCTTCTCCTTCTACCTCTTCAGAAACTTCGTCGTCGCTGACACCCATTTCTTTCAGAATACGTGTTTTGTCTTCTTCGATATAGGCATACTCGATCTGTTTCCCTTTTTTGATTTGATAGAGCGGTGGCTGGGCTATGTATACATGTCCTTTCTCAATTAATTCTCTGAACTGTCGAAAGAAAAATGTCAGCAGTAAAGTACGAATGTGACTACCATCCACATCCGCATCTGCCATCAGGATGATCTTGTGATAACGCAACTTATCTAGATTGAGCGCTTCCCCGATCCCTACGCCGAGCGCTATAATCATTGGCTTGAGGGAATCAGCTTTTACGATTTTATCTAGTGTCGTTTTTTCTACGTTTACTAGTTTGCCGCGAAGTGGGAGAATTGCTTGAAAGTGTCGGTCACGTCCTTGCTTTGCGCTCCCTCCAGCAGAATCCCCCTCTACAATATAGAGCTCGGCATCTTCAGCTTTTCTTGTTGAACAGTCAGAGAGTTTTCCTGGGAGTGTCATACCTTCCAGCGCTCCTTTTCTCAAAACGGCATCTTTTGCTGCTCTAGCAGCAGTTCTTGCCCTAGCTGTGAGCAGACATTTTTCAATGATTGCCTTGGCGTCTTTTGGATTTTGTTCTAGGTATTCGGTGAGTTCCTCGTTTACCACTGAGGCAACTGCTCCACGCACCTCTACGTTATTTAGCTTACCCTTGGTTTGACCCTCGAACTGCGGATCTGCAATTTTTACATTCAAAACACATGTCAAGCCTTCTCGCATGTCGTCTGCTGTGAGGTTATCGTCTTTTTCTTTGAGGATGTTATTTTTGCGTGCGTAATTGTTCAGCGTACGAGTCAGAGCAGCGCGAAATCCTGCAACGTGGGTTCCTCCATCAGGATTTGCGACGTTATTTGCGAAAGCATGGAGTTTTTCCGTAAATGAATCAGTGTACTGTAAGGATATTTCAACTGCCACATCGTCCGTTGTTTTTTCAACATAAAAAGGGATGGAATTTTTTGTTGTCTTTCCTCTATTGAGAAATTTCACAAAAGAAATGATTCCTGCGTCAAAGTAAAACCCATGCCTCTTCGCTTTGTAAGAATCACCCTCGTCTATTACTTGCCTGAGATCTTGGATACTAATGCGAAATGCTTTAGTGAGGTAGGCCTGATTTCGCAAGTGCTTAACGATCGTGTCAAAGTTAAAGGTCGTGTCTTCAAAGATCTCATCATCTGGTTTGAATGTGATTGTTGTCCCCGTGTCATCTTTTTTGCATTTCCCAACTGCTTTGACAGGACCTTTTGGCTTACCGCGCTTGTATTCTTGTTTGTGCAGCTTCCCATCTCGTTTGACCTCAGCTATCGTCCATTCGGAAAGCGCATTCACAACTGAGACACCAACACCATGAAGACCTCCAGAAACCTTGTACCCAGAGTCCTCACCTCCAAATTTTCCTCCTGCATGGAGAATTGTCAAAACTGTTTCAAGAGTTGATTTCTTTGTAGTAGGATGTTTATCTACTGGTATTCCTCGCCCATTATCAGTGACTTGGATGATGTTACCAGGTAAAATCTTTACCTCACAGGCTGTTGCATGACCTGCCATAGCCTCATCAATTGCATTATCTACAACTTCCCAGATCATATGATGCAGTCCGGTGAGTCCTGTGCCTCCAATATACATTCCTGGACGCTTTCGCACCGGATCTAGGCCTTCGAGTACCTGGATCGAGGATGCTCCGTACGTCTTTTTTGTTGTTGTTGCCTTTTTAGAAGTTTTTTTTGCTGCCATAATATATAGTATTTCGCCTTCACATCAGATTTTTCTGTCATCTTTTTTCTGACCGGCAGTAAGTAATTATCGTATTGTATGATCAATTTTGACCTTTGTGTACATTTTACAGGTAAAAAAGCCTTGGTGCAAGATTACCTGCCTAAAGCTTATTTAACGTGGGCGTGAAAGAAAGAATAGTTCCACTAAGAAAACAGCCCCCAACAACAGTAGCCCAACCCACCAGGCAAAAATGTTCAGTTGTTGGAATAAAAGTACAGATGTTAGTAGTGCTGCGACGAGTGCTCCCTGGCGTAGGGAAATATGCTCACTAGTTATCTCTTGGGATTTGGCCTTGCTAGACCTTGCTGTAAAGAACATTAAGGTGAGGCTGCATATGCCAGTCATCATCAGAAAGAATAGTGCATAAAATAGGGCAAATGAGAACATACCAAGATCGCTGGGATTTGTCAGAGAAATCACCAAAATCCATAGCACAGCGAATGTTACTGTGCATAGCCCTGCACTTTTCATATAGGTTTGTCTGGTCATGGAAATATCAATTTGTATGCAAGAATTCACTCAGAGCACTGGCATTAAATTATGTCGAGACTATTGATTGAGTAGTGATGACATACGGGCTAGATTTGCAGGATCTAGGCTAGCACCTCCTACAAGAACACCGTCTATATGTGACTGAACACATATTTCACGAACATTCTCGGTGGTAATACTTCCGCCATAGAGCACAGGAATTTCTTTCGTATCTGGTCCATGGACGCCCACAATAGCCTTGCGAACAACTAAAGTCATTGTGTGAATATGCTCAGGCGTCGGCGTTTTCCCCGATCCAATTGCCCAGACAGGTTCGTATGCGAAAATTACTTTTTGTACTTGCTGAGCGTTCAATGCAGAAACAATTTCATTGACTTCATCTTTTAGAATTTTTCCTTCATCCTGCGCATCTTTGGAGCCAACCGTAAATCCTACGCATATAATAGGAGTGAGTCCTGTCAGAATAGCATTAATGACTTTTTGAATCACCTGCTCTAGTGTTTCACCTGTAGCACGTCTTTCGCTATGACCAAGGATGACACATTGCGCTCCAATAGAAGCGAGCATTTTTGGAGATATTTCTCCAGTATTTTTCCCTCTTAATTCCTGATGCGCATTTTGTCCTCCAACTGCTACATCAGCAAACTTATAAGCTTGTACAAATGATTCAATGTACAAAAAGGGCGGGCAGATAACGATAGCTGATTTCTGAGAATCTGAAAGTCCACGAAATGCCTCTAGAGAATTAGTGATATACTCGTCTCGGGCTTGCGAGGTTTCCAAGTTCATCTTAATATTTCCGATAACGAGTTTTGGTTTATTCATTTTTCCTTTATTGATGATTTGGATTAACTGCTTTTTTCTCTATAACTTCTCGCAAGAATAGTGCTGCATCTTCTGGCGCTATTGGTACTATATCAATATCTGTCGCTGCCTCAAATCCTGCATAGATATGTGTCCTTGGCAGAATTTCGACATAATAGCTAAACTCTGAATAATCTGCACCATTGCATGGTGCTGTTCGAATATAGTAGTTGTAATCAGGATCGTTAAGTCCCGTGTATATAGCATTTAGCGCAACTGATAGTGCATCCGCTAGAGCTAATTTTTCACTAGAACCAATTCTCTCGAAGTATGGTTGTTGATTTTTTGGCAGAATTCTCATTTCAAAGGCTCGCGTAGATGCAAATGGACAGTAAACAATGAACTTGTCATTCTCATAAACAATTCTGTCGCCACTGTCCGCCTCAAATTGACTGATAACTTCAAATACATTCATACCTGCTTGCTTACTATAGTGTGATGCTTTCTCCACTTCATGCTGTATCGCACTGGATACGATAGGCAGTGACATGATCTGAGAGTGAGGATGAATGACAGATCCGCCAGCGGCTGGTCCATGATTATGAAAGATGGTGATGGAGTGTACATCCTTTCTATTCATCATGTATAGATAGCGGTCTTGGTAGGCATCAATTACCTCTGCCAGCTCAACAACCTCTAGTAAAGCAAAAGTTCTACTGCCATCACGTGTAATGAGAACTTCGTGCATTCCAACTGCACGCATTGCTGGATATGGACCCTCTGAAAGATCTAGTACGGATGATTCTGCACTGACCGCTGGGAATTTATTGGGGAAAACCCTCGTGGTCCATTCACCGTTTGGATCTCTATAGACAAGGGTGTCAGGCTCTTGTTCTGAAAGTCCTGGTTGTGCAAAAACATCATTTTGCTTATCGTATTTTTGCTTGTCCATATTTGCAAAATCATCGGGTTTTTTTCCTCGAGCAGGAGAAATCAGTACCCACTTGCCTCGAAATAGATCATATCGTAGTTCAGCCTCAGCATAATTTTCACTATGATTTGAGTCTTGTATCTTCTGTGTGTAGATCTCGTGTATTTCTAGTTTCATTTTTTTGTTTTATTTTTAGAAGTTTGAGGAAGACTTGTTTTTTATTAAGTGATTTGTGATTGTGCTTGAGGTTTATCATCTAGTTGGTAAGCACCTGTAAAAAGCCTTACTCGCGTTTTAGCTAGGTCAACTAAAACCTGCAGGAATCCATTTGGGCCGAAAAGGCCACCTACCGTAGACCCCTCTTCGTTCATCCAATGCACTGGCATTTGCTCAATGCGAAATCCAAGCTTTTTCGCGAGAACGATCATTTCGAAATCGTAACCGAAGCGGTCAACGACCATTCGTGGTGCAACTGCCCTTGAAACTTCTGCCTTAAGAACCTTGAAGCCACATTGTGTGTCAGGAAATGACCACAGCCCAAGAACAGCTCGAATTGCAAAATTTCCCATGGTTCCCATGACTTCACGATGACGAGGCTGATGCACCTCTATTACTGAACCTGGTATATCTCTTGAGCCGACAACAAAATCTACACCAGATTCGATCAACTCCATAGCCTTATCTATGTGAGTAATGGAAGTACTTCCATCTGCATCTAAAAATACGTGATACTTCCCTTGTGCCATCGTAAGGCCTTGGCGAATTACAGCACCTTTTCCACGATTTACTTGATTATCTATAACATGCAGATGTTCTATCTTGTCTGAGAAAGAGCGTGCAAATGCTGCTGTTCCATCGCCTGATCCATCCACAACAACAATCACTTCATAAGCCATCCCTTTATTTAGTAAAAATTCTTCTAGATGCTCAATAATAATCGTCAAGTTTGGACCAAGACGATTTTGTTCTTTGTATGCGGGAATGACGACTGATAGAGTGATCTCATCCATATAAATACTATGACAACTACTTTTTTGCAAGAAGTAAACTTTGAACTTTTATGTGTATTATTATACCATAGCAAATGCATTGCTTTGGCCTAGCTGAACCCAGACACATCACGTGAATATCTGCCATCTTAGAGCTGGAATGTTTGAGCTTTCTCTTAATTTTATATTCCACCCAAGACTCCTAGAGTGCGTCAAAGAATTCTTGCAATATGATGCGTGCGGCTTCTGCATCGTCAAGCTCAGCGATGTTTTTTTTGCCTGCCTCCTTGAGATTGGTGTGAGCCTGCTTGGTGGTCATCATCTCATTTGCACGTACAACCTCCAGTGCGCTTTTTGACTCTATTGAATTGATAAAGTCTTCTACTGCTGCCACATTATCATTTTGATTATCATGACTTGTGCATCCGACAACAAATGAGCATGCGTCATGATCGTGCGCTATTTTAATCAGTTTGTCGAATACCTTGACTCCGTGGGATTTAGCAGCATCATTCTCGATCGTCTCCTGTCCAAACGCGATTTTTGTCTCATCATTACCAAATGCTATTCCAATTTTTCTCTGTCCCCAGTCAATGGCAATGTAATTTTTCATGCGAAAATTTTAGTATGAATTTTTTTGACGATCATTGGTGGTGATCCTACAACGCTATAGTTGTATTCTTGTCTAGATTTGTGTGAGAATTTCAAACCCGCCATCTGTGACGAGAATTGTGTTTTCGTAGTGTGCACTCAAGCTACGATCTGCGGTCACGATTGTCCATCCATCATCCCCCTCGACTACATTTCCCCCGCCAGCATTTATCATTGGTTCGATGGCAAGTGTCATACCACTGCGGAATGTAAAGTTATCGAATTCAGGTGCAAAATAGTTTGGAACCTGCGGTGGCATGTGTAGCTCGCGGCCGATGCCATGTCCTACAAGATTCCTGACGACACCGTAGCCTTTATCTTGGGCATATTTTTGCGCAGCACGAGCATAGTCTTCAAGTGTTGCTCCATTTTTTATCTGTGCTAAGCCAGCATCGAATGTCCCTTTTGCATGTGTCGCGAGATCCCTCACTTGTTGTGAGGCTTGTGGCATAACAAAACTTCTCGCCATGTCGGCATAGTGTCCATTGTAGATAAGCCCCATGTCGATCTTTATGATGTCTGTATTTTTGATTTGAGTGTCAGTAGGTATACCATGGACTACTTCATGATTGCGCGAAAAGCACATCGTTCCTGGAAATGGCGTAGGGCCTCCTGAGTCGTATCCTTTAAAAGCTGCTACGCATCCAGCATCTCGAATTTTTTGTTCTGCTAGCTTATCTAGTTCTAGTCCTGTTACCCCAGGAACGACTCGGTCATGAAGAGTATCAAAAACAGATGCCAAAATTTGACACCCTTTACGCATTGTAGCAATTTCTTTGTCCGTTTTTATCAGTGCTTTCGTATCCATCTGCATTTATTGGTACAGTTACAATATATATACTAGCACAGTTTCATATCCTGAGAAAAAGACAAACCCCAACACATAAATCTGTGTGGGGCTATTTCCTTGTCTGTTTACAATGAATCTCATCGTAAGATTCATGCTGGCTAGGCTTTACAGATGAGGCCTGGCGTCATCGCTACTAATCGGGAGACATATCCGATCAGCGGCGCAGGAAGCGAAATGCACATAACCCTTAATTGGCCACGTTACCAACAGATGCTGGAATTGCGCTGTTTGACCGACGTGCTTCAAGTAAGCATCAGGCAGATAGATCTTGGCCTGGTACAATCCAGAATTGTTGATCTTTTGCAGTTTCGCAGTACCGAGTCGCACGTTATTCACGTCGTCGATTGATATCTCCCAGGATTCGTTTGCATTTCGTACTGTGCATTTTTTTGTTGTACAGTCACCGAAATCTGGTGAATAGTCAGCCTTATAGACGTCGACTATTACGTATGCGCTTTTGGAATGGGTGGTTATTTCGTGAGCTGAAACCAGCGGTGATAATAGACTAAAAATACATACTATTACCAGTGTGTTAAATTTCTTCATTCTAAACTCTCCTGAAACCCTAAGGTCGTTATAGCTATGGTTCTCCAAAGCTTCTTAGGATACTAACACATATGTCATATATAGTCAAGCCCATTTAGCTCAACAAATAAATGTCTTCTTACAAAAAAAATTGACCCCGCTTCTTAAAAAAGATGCGGGGTCACCTACGATGATGTAGGTTTTATGGCATGTCACCGCCCGAGCATGTACTACTTGACTTTGACTATTGGACACGCGTGGGTCGAAACCTTTTTCGTGCCAATGCCGCAGCTGATGTGTGGATACCCCACAGACCGGCCGTTGTCACCACCGATATAAACGTTTTTCAGGTTTATACGCGCATTCGCTGCGACTAGATAATCTTGTGGTAGTACTGCTACAACCACTCCATTTCGTATTGGTGCACTGGCAATACGTTCATGATTGTCATCGTCAATATGAACAAGGCGTCCTTCGTATGCCTTGTGGTTGTGCAGACAATTACCTTGAACGGAGCAGTCTGTGTGTCTACCGTTTGTACTCCAGGATACTCCGCTAACGGGAATGGAGACGACTGGTCGTCCCTCTGTGGTAGCCTGCAGTGGTTTTGCTACACCGAACGTGGTTGAAGACGTCGTTGCGGCCTGGACAGGAAGCGGAGGCATGTTACTGATTCCTGAAGCACTGTTGCTGGCGCAACCAACTGTTGTCAATGCTAGGCCAAGTGTAATAATGTACAAAGTTTTACGATATTTCATGTGTAAGCCCTCTGGCTGTAAATATGTATGCAGTCTTCGGCATTGTGCCTCTGACAAAGTGTAGTCTTCTGCGGAACGCTTCAGACATAATATGATACTAGCACAAATAACCATATCCGTCAAGTCTTTGACTATGGCTTATTATGGCTATTGTTTCCCATGAAATATGTGATTCTCCTTACTTTCTGACCTTTCCTTTGATGATGTTGTTGGGCGCTGCTCGGTTGGCCTTCTTTCGGCTTTGCATAAACTTCCAGATGATCGGAATCCCTACCATGAGGATCGTTGTGGTCTGCTGCGGAGTGAGACCAAAGCGTTTCCCAAGCCTTCCAAATAGCTTGGTTCCGACTTTGCCGGCCAGCAGACTGGCAATGAGTGATTGAATATTCATAATTGATAGATATAGTAATAACTATAGGTATTATGACCTAATACCACGCAATGATCAACTCATTCCTTGAGGAATCACATACCTTCTCCAGAGCACATTATGATACAATACGATGTGAAAACAACTCTACTATCACTTATGCACATTGATCGATCTTATTGTAGAGTCTTCTCCATAGCTGTATTGTCTCTGGGATTATCTACCTTGCCTCAGATAGCTCAGGCAGAACAATCTCCTGTTTATCGGTTTTACTCAAGTGAGTATAAGTCTCATTTTTATACCATTAACGATAGTGAGAAAAGTGATCTCCTAACCAACAATCCCTCTTGGAGGTATGAAGGTATTACAGGAGAGGTGGAAACACAGAATATTTCTGGAACGATACCGCTGTATCGGTTCTGGAGCAGTCGCTACAAATCTCATTTTTATACTGCAAATCCCCAGGAGCGTGATAAACTCATGGCATCAGATCCTAACTGGAATTATGAAGGTATTGCCTATTATGTTTTTTCTCGACCAGTAGATCAGAGTATTGCTGTTTATCGCTTCTGGAGTGGTAACTATAGATCTCATTTTTATACATCGAGCACGGCCGAGAGAGACAACTTGCAAGAGAGTGATCCCAATTGGAGCTATGAAGGCATTGCCTATTACGCAAAACCCTTTTCCGCGGGAGCTGGACTTGTTTTGCGAAATAACTTTGAGTCGACGTCACCTGGCGTCTATAGTCACGAGCAATTCTTGGTTGATTCCTCCTGGCCTCGAGTTATCTGGAGTGAGACAGGAAATCGAGCCTCTATTGTTAATGTTAGCGGTGGCGGCAATAAGCAACTCCGCATGACTTATCCATCTGGCGCTTACGGCACCACAGCTAGTGGTGGCCAAGCCCTTATTGACCTGGGTAGCGCTTACCCAGACCTGTATTTCCGTCAGAGTGTTCGATTTGAAGATGGCTTTGATTGGCAACGTGGTGGCAAACTTCCAGGTCTCAGCAGTGGTGGAAGTAAGTGGTCCGGTGGCATCGCTCCTAGAGATGGTGAGGGTTATAGCGCTCGCTATATGTGGAGAGATAACGGTCGGGCAGTACTATACCTGTACCACGCGGATCAGGTGCGCTCCTACGGCGATGAAATCGATCTAGGTCTTACTTTCAAAGAGGATATTGAGTACACCCTAACACAAAGGATTGTTAGGAACTCAGGCGACACTAATGACGGCATTGTCGAAGTGTGGGCTAGCGAAAATGGTGGTGCTCATAGAAAGCTGCTATCAAAAAATGACGTTCGGTTTGGAATGAGTGGCAATGGTTTCACTGATTCATTGTATTTTTCTACTTACTTTGGTGGTGGAGATCAATCTTGGGCGCCAGATAAGACGAGTTATATTTACTTCGATGACTTTATCGTCACGCAATCACGGTTTGACGATTTGCCTTAGTCGCTATAGATCAACTTGTGCTTTCGTGCTTTTTCTTTGGTTATACACCAAAAAGACAATCAGCCCAAGGATAGCTATAATTGGCACAAAGAATGTGAGTCTCTGAGAATCCATACTCCCTGCAAAATATAAAATACCAGCAAAAACAACCAGACGACCGAGCACTGTCGGGATTTCTCTCAAAATCATAAATTCCTCTTCATCTTCTCCTTTGACGTCTTTTAGTATTAGCGCAAAGTAGGAGATCAAAAACATCGCCATCATAAATGATGCACCTGCTGTTACAGCATATGCGATGTACTCTGATTCTACAAAGAACCGTACGCTCCATAGAGCTATAAGTCCAACTGAGGCTATAGAGACGTATATTGATGCGTGTGATCTATCGATTTTTTTTCCGATAAACCTAGCAAATAGTGCACTACCTATTGCACCTGCTGCACCGACATAGCCAGGTGCTTCGAGCGTGCCAATGACGAGAAAAGCAAAGATTCCCCAGAACCACTCTGATTCTTCGACGATATTGTCGAGCATTTCCATCATAAATATTCGCTTCCGCTTCCATAATTTTTTCGGCACGTTTGAAAAATTTAAGTTAATCTCTACAATGTCGTTTTTGATCCCTCGTAATGGTAAATATGATAGTAGTAATCCAATCGATGCAATTGCAAACATCGGTATGAAGCCAAAACTTACAATTATCGCAGCAGCAAGCAGTGGTCCGAAAATATTAAAGAACTTTGGCAATGCAAAGAATGTTGCTAAATCATTTCCCATTGATTCTTTCTTTGAGTTTCGTAAGAAAAGGATGTTATGAGGAATCCAATAGGAGAAGCTCCCTAGCCCCGCCATCACTGCTGCTACCCAGATCAGTCGCACGTCGCCTGTAATTGTAAAAATGTTCAATATTATGAAGAATAAGATTTCAAAAGGATAATAGAGCTTAAAAACTCTTACGGCGCCAATTTTTTTGATCAGTGGGACGATAATCAGGAAGACAGCTATGAGTCCACTTACATGAGCAAGCCCATAGAACAAAATTACATTTTGAAGTGATTGCCCATTCTCTAAAAGTAGCACTGGTATGTACACACCGATCATCGAAAGTGCAACTGAGCGTATAATATGAGCGACCAAAACTCTATTGATTTCTCTTGCGCTAAGGAAGTTTCGCATTTTATCAATCAATCCCATTTTGATGTATTTATATATAATTTCTGTCTGATTTTGGTTACCAAGAAGTCAATAGAAGTAGCCTCTGCGCCAAACTCCTACTAAAACTACCACCTACTTGATGGAGAGCATCACAAAATGAAACTAAGACTACTAGTTATCTAGTTGTAAGATTTTTTTTAGGTTCCTCATTCTTTCATTTTTATACATTTTTTTTATGATCTTTGACTCTTGCTCACTAGTGAGGCTTGGGTCATCGCAGCATACTATTTCTCTTTTTGGAGTAGTTGTATAGTAAAGTGCTGCGCTTAAGATAAATAGTATAACTACTATTGTTATAACAATTTTTCTCATGTTATTTTTTGAGATGCTCATCGAAAAATATAACGCTACGTTGCATGAATTTTTCCCACTGCATTCCAAATTCGTGCCCCTCTCTTGGATACTCGTGATAAATGACTTCCTTCCCTTCAGACTCTAAACGATTGCGTGTATCTTTGCTCCACTGAAGAGGGACGTCTTTGTCTCCATCGCCGTGGTGGATCATAAAAGGTGTTTCGATACGGTCAAAGTATGTCATTGGCGAAAATGGTGCTAAGAGCTGCTCATCCCAATTACCTTCACCATCTTGCACCTTTGACGCTTCGTCTGGACTGATGCGATCAAGCATCCACCTCTGGAGATTATCGAGATAGTCGCTACTTACTGGTGCGTAGAGTACTACAGCCTGGATTTGCTCGGGCCGTGCAACAGCAGCTCGCATCGTTACGCCACCACCCATGGAATGTCCCAACATACCAATTTTGTTGACATGTGCAAAATCAGGATTGAGTGATTTAAAAGCATTAATCCCACCAAGGATATCCCTCGTATACCCACTTTCGCCGACTTTATCATCCGTTACCGGATTAGCATCAGACTGAGCATGTCCCCTGTAATCACTGTGAATCACTACATAGCCCCGTCTGGCGAGATAGTCTTGCTCACGTTTGAGTCCGCGACCATTGGTGTAAATAACTGGATCGATATAACCATGATTGAGAAATAAAACTGGCCACGGTCCTGGGTCAGATCTTGTTGGTTTGGGCACATTCATAATACCTGAGATCGTTAATCCATCGCTGACATAGGTAATGTAGTGTCGCTTGTAAAACTCGTTTTCGTCAAGTATCTTGCCTATAGTAAAGTCAGATCCAGGAACAGCTAGATCGAGAAGTTCACCAATTGAATGCTCGGGATATTCTTCTTCTGAGATGGATTCAGGATTTTTCTGAATTGATGATACTGCAGTGTCATCGGTGGTCGTATTATTTGAAGGATTGTCTTCTGGTGAAGTAGTGTGGTCACAGCCAGAGAAGACTATTATAGTAAGTATGCAGAGTATTTTTTTCATGTTTCTATCATAACATAGGTACGATTGTGAGAAATTTTTGTGCTAGTATAAATGTATATGAAATTTACCCAACCACTCCCCACTGTCACAGATCATGTGAGACGTTTTTGTATCTCTTGTCAGACAGAGACAGTCACAATGATTGGTAGCACCCCACCTTACACATGGAGTTGCTCGCGTTGTAATACGGTCTGCGATCGAGTACTGTCATTTGGGATGAACACAATACTTTCAAAGTCTTCAGATGATACACTGTGGCACGAAAGTGTTGCAGTTTTCGTTTTTAATGACGATCGAAAAATTCTTTGTTTCGAACGTACTGAATACCCTATTGGTAAATTAACCATCCCTGCTGGTCACGCAGAGAACGACAAATCACTTGAAGCGTCAGCTTTAATGGAACTTGAAGAAGAGGTTGGGATTGCAGATGTAGCACTCTCATTAATTGACTCCGAACCGCTTCATGAATCGTGTGGATGGGGAATTGACGATCATCTATGGCATGTTTATAGAACTTCTGTGCCAAGTAGTACAACAGTCGTGCTAAATGATGAAGGCGTGAATCCTATGTGGCTTACTGCTGAAGAGATTTTATTGAGGAATCCAGTCTTCGGGCTGGAGCATTTCACAAGAAAACACCTTGATTTGTTTCACTGATGAAATATTACTTCGATATTTTTTTGGAATTTGAGTCACTTTGTAAATAAAGTATTTTCGAATCTCTGTGAAAAATCTATCTCTCCTTGCTCTGTAATTATTATGAAGTCGCAAGGATATGCTTCATTTAATTTTTCTGGCATGACTAGAAAAAGACTTGTTGCTAATACATCTGCTATTGCAGCTTGCTCATGAGTTACCCAAGTAGCTTTTATATCTGGGGTACTTTTTTTTAATTTTGGATTGTAAATATGGTGGATTTGATTGTTATCGCCCCAGCGACGCTTGTTTGAAGCGCTACTCGCTAGTGATTCATTT
>CALHMM010000059.1 GCA_938034715.1 Minisyncoccota bacterium | reverse complement strand
CGTGTAATTTCTTTTCATCGAGATCAACGCCGATGACGTTGTAGCCTTTTTCATTGGCGCGAATAGCCAACGGGAGTCCGACATAGCCTAAGCCGATTACGGCAACGGTTTGTTTATTTTTTTCGGTCATAGTGGGATTGTTTATAGATAAATAGTGTTTCGTTCTTAGAAAAAATAAAGAGCTTTCTGGAAGCTCCTTGCTAATTTTGGTGCTAGTGATCGTCTTTTTATTATATCAAGACTTTTAATTGTATATGGCACTTATTTGTGTATCTATAGAGTGCTCGGTGCAAAGTATCACTTGGCCACCTTTGCGCATTATCGGGTATTGGTCTACTCCGTCAAAGTTCTTCGTGACTACAATTGATTTTCTTATAGTCTGAGGAAGGTCACCAGATTCGATGACTGTAACTGGAACGGGGTGCAATGCCGTGTTTGGTAATTTCAATGATGCAATGTACATACGAAGTCCTCTGATTGCGGTTGTATGATCTAGGTTTGTTGTATCGATATTCTTTCATTTTTTTATTATTTTGTCAAATATCGTTAGTAAGAAAGTATTTTCTGCATCATTGTATATATTTTGTTAAGACATTGACAAAAATGTTAATGTATGATATGTTTCGTTGTTATCGTTTTACCTTTTTATCTGTCGATAGCTGGTAGGTTTGATTGATTTTTGTGATCAGTTATTTTTCTTTTTGTAGAATATCTGTGCTGTAATTTTTGTTACGCTAAAAAATGGTTTTTATAAAAAAAATATGGAAGATGGCATCGAATACGATGTCACTGACTTCTCCAGCTCTTATTGAGAGTTCGCTTTTAGCTGCACAAAAGGGACTCCAAAGATCTGTTGATGGAGAGTTATCTGTAAAGTCCATTAATGCTGATGTATCAGCTTTGCCATCATTGCAAAATGATCATAAAACAAGTAAAGTAGAGGATAATCAAATTCTCGAGGAAAAAAATGACGCGCGCATGACCGGTAAGAAAAAAACTAGAAATAAAGCTAAGAAACATGTTCAAAAAGCTTCTGTAAAACCTAAAAAGAAAAAAGTAATTTCCCCAAAGAGAAGGGAAGTTGTAAAGGCGAAAGAGAGAGTTTTGACAGCAAAGATTAGTGAAGTGATGATGCAATCCCGTATCGCCACATCTGCCGCTGCTTCTGCAAGGCAGATTTTTGCTGAGCCAAAAAAGCTCTCAGAGGCAATTCACCCAGATGAAGCTCCGATCAGTGGAACAATTGTAGATAAATACGATGTCTCTTCGACGGAGAATGATTCACTTTTTCGTAATGTGCTTATTGGTAGCATTTTTGCTATTTTGGTATATGCAATTATGGTTGTAAAGGTTGAGCATGCGCAGGGTTTTGCTACGGACGACTGGTTTTTCGTGTTGTATAGTTTTGCTGTGACTGGATACGTTTTGAGTCGGCTTTTGATTGCATATTTTTATAAGCCACAGATTGCGTCTGAGGACGCGTATACGCTAGAAAATTTACCGACTGCAACGTTTGGCATCCCTTGTCTTAATGAGGAAGAAAATATTCGTGAGACAATTGTGCGGATTGCTGCTTCGGATTATCCTAAGGATAAGTTTGATATTATCGTGGTCAATGATGGCTCTACGGATAATACATTAGAGGAGATGAAGTATGGAAAGCGCATTGCTCAGGACGAGTATGGTGTCCATGTAGAGATCGTGGATTGGAAGGAAAATCGTGGTAAGCGCGATGGGATGGCAGAAACCATAAAACGTTCAGATAAGGATATTATGGTGTTTATTGATTCGGATAGTTTTGTGCAAGAAGACACTGTAAAGAATTTGGTAAAGTATTTCGTCGATCCGCAAGTGGGTGCTGTAGCTGGTCAAGCATACGTCGCAAATGCTGAAAAAAATTATTTGACGAAGATGCAAGAGGTACGATATTTTGTTGCATTTAAAGCGCATAAGTCGGCTGAGGCTATTTTTGGAAGTGTGACGTGTTGTAGTGGGTGTTGTGCTGCTTATCGTCGTGAGTATATCGTTGATGTGATGGATGAGTTTCTCGATCAACGATTCCTCGGTGTACGATGTACGTATGGCGATGATCGTAGTTTGACAAACTTTGTACTTAAAAAAGGGTATTCTTGTCTTTTTGCTCCAGATGCTATATCCCATACTTTTGCACCAGATACATTTAAACAGTTCATCAAACAACAGATGCGGTGGAAGAAGTCATGGACACGTGAAACACTTCTTGCATCGAAATTTATGTGGAAGCGGCACATTATCATGTCTCTTTCTCATTACGTAGGACTTATCCTTCCACTACTTGCACCTATTGTTGTTGTCCGCGCTTTGATTGTTTATCCAATCCAGGAGGGTGGCGTCCCGTTTTATTACCTTGGAGGGTTGCTACTGATGGCTTTTGTGTACGGACTATACTATTACATCTACGCGCGAGATGATAAGTGGATGTATGGGGTTGTTTTTAGTTTCGTGTATACAATTTTGCTTATCTGGCAGTTGCCGTGGGCTATTCTCAATATACGCGATCCTAAATGGGGAACGCGATAGGAATTTTTTAACATCAGCACCATACCTCTTTCGCAAATACATTTTTATTATTGAACGAGTATATTGAGCGTGTTATATCTGAAAATATTATGTCATCACAGAAGAAATCTACAACTAAAGACGTGTCGAGAGATGCAGTCGTAAAGAAGGATCAAGAACGTAAAAAAGTTACCTTGGTTAATCCTTTTGCAAAGAGTCCTCGTGTGCAGGTCACTGATTTTTCTTTGCACAAAGTGAAGATTTCTTTTGCTGCTGTTTTTGTGCTGCTGTTTTTTCTTGCAATTTTCCCATATAAGAGTGTGACGCGTGAGCACGGTTCGTATTCGTTGCTTTTCGAGCATTATTACAAAAAAATCCAGAATCGTTTTGTCTATGCTGAAACTTTTTCTCCTGCATTGGGTCAGTCTGGTGTTGCTAGCAGCGTGCCGATTGTTATGTATCATGGTGTGATGGCACGTCCTGACGCCTACAATCTGCATCGTGAGAACTTTGAAGATCATTTATCCGCACTTAAAATGTCTGGATGGCAGACGATTACAATGGATCAGTTTCGTGCTTTTCGATTGGGAGAGATCGATTTGCCAGAAAAGTCTTTCCTCTTAACATTTGATGATGGTCGTAAAGATAGTTACTATCCTGTTGATCCACTTTTAGAGCGTTTTAACTATAGCGCGGTGATGTTTACTTTGCCCCAGTACTCAATCGATCACGAAGAAATTTCGCCGTATTATCTGAATCGTCGTCATATTGAGCGTATGCGAGATTCGGGTCGTTGGGATATTGAATCGCACACATGGGATGGACACTCATTTTTCAAAACGGAAGCTGACGGGGAGTCCGATGGTATATTTTTGGCAAATTTATTGTGGCGTGATGATTTGAATCGAGTAGAGACTGAGGGGGAGTTTGGTTTGCGTGTTCGAGAAGACTTGCAAAAGGCTGATACGAGCATAAAAGCCCTTACAGGGAAGGGTGTGACAACTATTGCTTTTCCATTTGGAAATTATGGAAATACTAATTACAATTTTGAGGGTGCGCAAGACATTGTTTTGAAAGAGGCACAGGCCATTCATGACTTGGGGTTTTCGCAAGTGCGTATCGGTACCTTTCGTGGTCATGGATTAAGTGCAAACTACGCAGATGCAAGTGATTTTCTGGTTGAGCGTATTGACGTCAATCCACTATGGAGTGCGTCAGAGTTGCTTGCAGTTTTGGAAGGTGGTATGGATAAGGATTTGCCATATCAAGCTGATATGGAGAATTATGTAGGATGGATCGCGCCAAGCGGTGTGATGCGTCATGATGGAGATGGGATTGTGATGGAAACGAGTCAGATTCATCCAAAGGCGGTTTCATTTTTGGATGGAGCAGGATTGTGGAAGGACTATCAGTTTGATCTCGACCTTTACTGGGATCAAGGCGAGAAGATCATATTGCGAACACACGGTGATCTTGCCGAGGGTGGTGTGGCTTGTGTTTATGAAAGAGAAAGGATGTATGTTGTCGCTCCAGGTATACGCAGTGACTTGGTAACTGCTTTTTATGAGGATGCGACTACGCGTGGCCCGATTGAGATTAGTGCTGGTGTTTCACTGGACGGTGGATTTTGCAGGATTGGAAAAACCGAACTGTCATTTTCTGTAGATGAATTGTTAGTACCTCTTTCTCCTGGTACGGTGAGTGTCGAAGTACATGATGGAAGTGTGGCTGCATCTGAGGGTAACGTTTTGACACGATTACTGGAGCGTACATCTGGTGATGTGCTATCTGAGACTGATGATGAAAAAGGCATTGTCCGACTGATGTCGTATCGTGCGATTCCTGCTGATAATGCATCAGTGATACTGCAACCATTAACTTCTGTAGAGTAATTTTATGGCAAAAAGGAAAAAAAAGGCGTCAAAAATGTCTAGCTCTCACAAAAAAAATGTGAAGAAAGTTATCGTACCTGAAAAGGTGTCTCCAGAGAAAAAAGATACTCAATTGTGGAGTGGTTTGCTGCAGAATCGGAAACGTACGCGATCGATCGTTGTCGGTTTTTTGGTGAGTGTTATCGCGATCGGTATGTTTGTCGTTGTTTGGGGACTTGATACCTCACAAACTCTTGACTGGGACGAGAGTGTTTATGCACTAAAGGCGCGTGGTTGGGTACAAGGAACACCAGACGAAAGTTTTTATGTTTATCGCCCTATTGGTCTGCCAGCAGTTTCTTTGGCTATTGCTCAGGTTGCATCATGGTTTGGTTTGGATGTATTTTCTCCTGATACATTGCGACTTTTTGGTGTGTTTTTTGCAAGCAGCGCAGCTGTTTTTCTCTTTTTATTGGTATCTCGCATGACCAATATCTGGATCGGGATGACGACGACAGCTGTAATTGGAGGCTCCACACTATTTTTACGGAATGCTCCTCTTTTGCAAAATGATGTTGCTTCAACCGGCTTGTTGTTGGGTGTTATGTGGTGTATCTGGTCTCACTATCTGAGTAACGGTCGAAATTACGCAATTTATGGTGCTGTCATTCTGGCTATCATTGCTTTTTATGTTCGCTATGGTGTGGCACTTCATCTTTTTGTGATTGGTATTTGTACGTTGGCACTGTTTTTGCTACGCGTGTATGGTCGTAGTAATTTACGTCAGGTATCGCAAGAATCAAATGATGTCCATAAAATTTCAACCAAGGGCGCGTTTGCTGTAAAGAAAAAACGTGCACAGATTGAGGAGTTTTATTTTAACCCGACGCTGAAGGCGTGTATGATTTTTGGTGTGTTACTTTTGCCTCATATTATTCAGTCACTTTTGATCTTTAATCGTAATCCATTTGGGATACTGCTTTATGCTGGTGATGCTGCAAATAGGGAGTTTTTTGGAGAAGGCCTTCTGGATTATATCGCGTGGCTTCCTGTGCAGCAGTCAGGTCCATTTGTGGGTGCGCTCGCATTGATTGGTATCTTTTGTATCTTGACGATCTTTTTCTTTCAACCGGATCTACGACATGTGGTCCGACGCAAAGAACTTGGAGGGATGTTTTGGGTCGTGAGCATTGGGTTGGTGAGCTTAGTATTTATCGGACTGATCGCTCATGCAGAGGAACGCTATATTATCTTCCCTCTAGCACTTTTTGTATTTGCTGGAATTTGGTCGGTGAGTCTTCTGGTGCGGTTTTTTATCCCTCGCTTGCATCGCGTTAGTATCGGTATACTGTTTTTATTTAGTATGTACGTTGGCAGTCAGAATATCACGATTACCAACGCTTTGTATGATGTACAAACGGATTACCGATTGCCAATTGTAGCTGCTGGGTCAGCAATTAAGGCGCATGCGCAAGGGGAGGATTGTTTTGTTTGGAGTGCAGAAGAGCCGCAGACGTCGTGGCATTCTGGCTGCAGAGCCTTCACCTACGATGAGCAAAACATTATTGAATATTTGAATATTTATCGCAATAAACGAAAATACATTACTGTATACAACGAGACTGATAAGCAGCAACCTGATATAGAAGCGCTTACACAACGTGGTGTCGTGTTTTATCCAGTGGAAATCCCAGACGCGGCCGATGATCGAGCAGAAGTTTATCAGATCTTTTATGGAGGTGATGGAGGAGATCGATTGCGATCAGAACAGCAAGGCATCGAGGGTTAATCTCAATATGTATGATTTGAAAATCTATAGCACCGATTCGAATGCGGTGTGCTATCTGCTATAATGGGGGTGTATATATTACCTCATTGTATGATTTCTCGTAATACATTCGAAAAAATACGCATTACCTTGGCAATATTTGGCGGTTGTGTTTTCTTGTTTTTTATGGGGTATTCTTTGATTAATTTGGTTTTGCGTTTTGTAGATCGATCAGATGACCGTGTTGCAAATTCCCCTACCGATGTTCTAGAAGTGGAGCTTGATACCACTGATGAGATTGAGCCAACGGACGATCTCGATGTAGAACCGTTAGGCTTTACGACTGGTGATTATTTCGAAGATTTTTCTACAGTAAAAACTATAGAAGAAGTGGGTCAGGCTGAATCATCTGGTGATCATGAATGGTGGTTGAATTCTGGAGCATATTTTTACCAGACAGGTGAGGTAGGTCGCACATTGCAGGGAGATCTACCTGAGAGTTCAAAGTGGTTCCGACAGTATCAAAGTACGAGTAGTGATCCCAGCGAAGGCGGATTACATCCTCAAAATATTTTTCGCTTGCTACATCGGTCAGAGAGATTGAACCTTGAACAGCAGGTACTCTTTCGCGTTGATTTGAATCATTTCAGTGCTTC
>CALHMM010000058.1 GCA_938034715.1 Minisyncoccota bacterium | reverse complement strand
CGCTAAATATAGATTGTGCGACGTTAAGTATATTCACTAAGTAATCCTCAAAATGCCCTGCTACCTACAAAAAATTATAATAGTCTACTTAGCAAATCAGTATACAAAATCAATTATTAGCCTATTAAGAAATATTATTTTCTCGCAAATACTCTAGTCCTGCGAAAGCGCACGTCGTATCCGTTAAATCACCAGTTTGTAGGTATTTTTTAAATTCTTCGATACCCATAAGTGTAACTTCTACATATTCACCATCATCTAGATCTTGACTAGAAACCTTTTTACAATCTAGGGCAATATAACAAAATCTTCTCTGTGTAGAATAGGCACAGACACTATAGTTCAATAGAGGAGTAATTTTCCCATCATATCCCGTTTCCTCCAAGAGCTCGCGCTTCGCTGCAATGTGTGGGTCTTCCCTACCCTCCACTACTCCACCAGGAAGTTCGTTAAATATTTTCTGTGGTCCTGGGCGAAATTGCGTCGCCAAGATAACCTCTCTCTCCTTCGTTATCGCAAAAACAGACGAAACCAGAGGCTCTATTTTAATATCGAAATCCCTATTGCTACCATCAGGTAATGTAAATTCTATATTATCAATTTTACGATAACCGCTGTAGACGTGTGACCGACTGTTCTCCTTCCACTTATTTTTCATTCTTGGGTGTTGAATTTATTATCTGTGTGCATCCCAAATATACCCAAATAAAACCGATAAGCAAACCTGCGTTGAAAAGATTTGACACGATAATCGCCACTCCTCCAAGTAGGATAAAAAGCCTATAAGCCACCTCCCTACAATGAATTTCTGAGGAGCCTCGAGCAATCTCTCTCAAAGATGACAAAGATCGCACAAGGAGCGCAACGACAGCACCTAACAGTCCAACTAATCCAAGGATTCCACTACCAAGCCAAACCTGTAAGAATACATTACTACTATTTAAAGACGTTCCACTCCCGTCTTCTCCAAGAATTGGCCCAATGCTCCCCCACCCTATTCCAACAAGCGGATGTTCCTTGATTTGTTCTACGGAATTTGCAAAAATCACTTTACGGATTTCGATATTTGGGTCAGGCCTATTAGTGGTCGTAACGACCATTCCTGATAATCGCTCACTCTCAATTTCTTCCAGGTCAATAAACTGACAACCGATCTTACTCAATTCACTTACGTCCTCAATGATGTGGGGTACACTACACACTTCATCTGAACAAGATGCAGAACGCTCACATGAGATCGTAATTTCCTGCAATCCTGAGCTTGTGCTTTGCGCGCGACTAAATAAGTCAAAACGAGAAAGTCCTGTGAAAACAACGATCAAATATGCCACAAAAAAACTACCAAAGAAAAAAAATAGAAAATACTGTAAATCCTTGTAGTTTCTGCGGTACAAAACAAAGATGACATACACTATAGCGATACACGCTACACTCACCCATGCACTTCGAGCAACACTCAAAATCAATCCTATGAAAAAAAGTGTTTGCGAGGCCCACAAAGCGATCATATAGAGAGTGTCTCTTGCATGAGATCCAATAGACCGCATCCCAAAAAAATACTGCCACAAACTCACACAGCACGCTGTGGTGAAAGCTAAAAACATTCCAAACCAATCAGCCTCTGAAAATGTAGAATTTGGCCTACCTGGCATAACTGCGGTGGTAATGTCTCCAGCGAGGAAAGCGACGTTCTGCAAAATACCATATAAGGTTATACAAATTGCAGAGATGCTCAGAAACTTCACAGGCATACGAAGGTGTGTGAGCTTAGTGACCATAACTCTCGCGATAAAATACATCCCAGCAAACGTGCACAGAATAAGAAACACGCGAAATGAAAGCGGTGTATCAGAAGCAAACACTGAGCCAATCAAGCCACCAAATAAAATCATCAAAATCAATCCATCCAATATCCTAGGTGATGGTAAGCGCAGTGATGTACGTTGAATCAGAAAATTAATCATTATTGATAGCAGCAGTGCGCCACCGACAACTTGGTACGGTCGAAGTGAAAGTGGCAAAATATCCTCGGTCAACGAAAGAGCCTCAAAAGGCAGCAGGCCCACAAAAAACCAAAAAGCCCACCGCGGTCTGTAAAAACAACCTAAAGTAACAAGTAAACATAGGCCAGCAAAAGGCATTAAGCTATAACTCGTCCAAGAATAGTGATAGAAACTCAAAAGCATCACACAAACGAAAACGTGCATGAGAAGTAAAGCGTACTTAATATGAGAATTGGACATAGTGAAAAGTATTATTCGAAACCTACCGCATCACGATCTTCATTGTCTCAGATACAAACTGTTCCCATGAGAAGGCTTTTGATCTAGCAAGTCCTTTTTCTCCCAGAGATGAGCGAAAAGTCGGATCGTCAATAAGCTGCTGCATCTTCGTAGTGATATCATCCACATCATACGAATCACAAAACACTGCTGCCTCCCCTCCTAGTTCAACGAGGCTGGAATTTTGGGCAGTAAGCACTGCAGTACTCATAGAAAAAGCCTCCAATACCGGCATACCAAATCCTTCATAATGCGATGGAAAAACAAAAAAATCCGCCCCGCTATACAAAGACGGCAAATCAGAACTCTCTACAAATCCTAGTACATGCACATGGTTTTCGATATCCAATTCTTTAATCAGAGCTTCTACATCACATGCCAGCGGAGCTAACTCAGGCATCAATTTACCAGATATAACGAGTTGTGGAAACGTCTGATTAGAAAAATCATTACCCCCCTCCTTATCATTGATCAACTGCAAATAGCGATCGAGAATATTTTTATATGCTAACACAGTACTCTCAACGTTCTTGCGAACCTCCAATCCACCTCCAGTGTAAATATAAGGCGTTTCAATTTTATACTTTTTCAGCACCTCATTCGTTTTACTTGCTGGCGGAATTTCACCAAACCGAGGGTCGACACTTACTGGAACAACAGTAATTCTCTGCTCAGACAAACTAAGTAAACTCACAAGATCATTTTTAGTATGGGAAGAAACAGAAATAATTCTCGGCGTACGTCGAATAGCTTTTTGGATCACAAACTGGTATAACTTCTGACGGTTATTGCGCAAATAGGCCGGAAACAGCATTGGTATAAGATCGTGTACAACCATAGTATGGTCTACTCCGGGAGGAGTAATTGTTGCACTTTGATACAGTGACAAAAATTTCTCACACCGATACTCTGACATAAGTTTAAAAACCGTAAAACGCTCCCACCAAATCTTTCGAATCAAGTCATCTCTTTTATATGGTGGCGACGATACAACTACTGTAAAATTTTTAGGAAACGTAAGTTTGAGCGCTGGATCAATCTCTTGTTCAAGGAATATAATGTATTCATTGCGCAAAACGATAGAATCTTCTTTCTGACGGTCTATGAGCTCACGCAAAAAATGCAGCGTAACCTGACCGATGCCTGTAGCAGGTTTTCGCAAAAATGAAGCATTGATTCCAATTCGCATAAAAAACATTACTGATTGAACACATTCCTATTCTATCCTATTTATGCAAAATATCAGATATTGACAGTACTATCAATACATAGTATAATAAATCAGTAATTAAAAAGTTACAATCCGAACCAATAAAATCGAAAGGGGCATATCAAATGCAGTACGGACCAATTATACTATCTTGTTTTCTGGCATTATCCGTAATAGCAGTTCGTGCTATTATCGTCAGTGCTATAGATGACATGAACATGGCACACTTGGATGGAATGCCATCAGGTGCCCAAGATACAGCAGCACTGCACGCAACACACGCAATAATGGCGTTCTTCGTTATTGTGGGAGGAACATTTTACTCTTTGATCAGTCATTACTACGCATGGACGAACAATCTACCAATAACCTGGTAACACCCACAAAATAGCTCGGTATGCAACGAAATTCTTCGCAAAGCATACCGGGCTAAAAAATTGCCAAAATCAAACATATAGTGTATTGTAATAATATTTCACTACCTATATTATTCCCTTATATTGCTCTCTATGCGCATGATTATAAACATGCCCGCCTACAACGAAGTAGATAAAATCGCAACTACTATAAAAAAAATTCCTCGCTCATACGAAGGCATCACAGATGTCCTTATTCAGGTAGTAGACGATGGGTCAACAGACGATACAGCGCAAGCTTCTCGTGATGCAGGTGCAGATATCGTCATTACACATCCAACGAACCGAGGGCTCGGCAAAATGTTCCATACCATGCGAAAGAGTGCACTAGAAAACAAAGCAGATATTCTCGTCAACATCGACGCAGATGGACAGTTCAACCCGCAAGACA
>CALHMM010000057.1 GCA_938034715.1 Minisyncoccota bacterium | reverse complement strand
GTGAGCAGTGATGATGAGGTGGTGGTTTTTCATGATGCTACAGTTTCTCGTTTGACACAGCAAAATGGTAAAGTTGAGGAAATGCAAGCACACGAATTGCAACGTCTAACAGTTGGCACATCGCAGGAGCATATCCCATTGCTGCAGGAAGTAACTGCCTTAGTCAACAATCGTGTACCAATTTTTATAGACTTAAAAAGTACATTTTTTGATGCTCGGCGCGATGTCCTCGCACTCGCACGTGCCTTGCGGAATTATGACGGTGTGTATAGTGTTATGTCATTTGATCCTCGTGTGGTTGCTTGGTGGACAGGGGAGAGAGCTCTTGTTGAGAGGGTAAATGGAAAGAAAATACGACATCGGAATTTGGGAAACGGAATTGCGGGACATATCTTTCATGGTGGGAATGTATTTAAAATTTATTCTTGTATTATTGCTTGGAAATTATACGGATCGCCTGGGCACTTTTTAGCTGTGCCATTGGATGCAGTGCATCGACGTTTTTTTCAAAAAAGACGCAGCATCAGGGGTAATTTACCTGCAACCCCACTTTTGACTTGGACGGTAAAGGATGATGTTCAGCAAAAACGCGCGCAAAAGTACGCCGATGCAAGTATTTTCGATTATGATCCTCGTTTGAAATTTTCTATTAAGTAGCATTGCGTTTAAATGTTTTATACATTAGTGATTGTTTATGCACGGATTACAGATTGAGAAATTTATCCGGAAGGACTGTTATCAGCTTTTTATTTTGGATTCACCATTGCCGTTTCCACTTTCTCTTTTTCGTCATAGCTATGTTGTTGTAAATGACCATGGCGACCTTACAAGATGGGATGTGTTACATAGAAAGTATCCGCGCCATGATCGTAAGGGCTACGTATACAAAAATGTTTTCCTCCCATGGTGTGGGCTTGGAAAGTTTTATCTCCCGTTTGCTGTAACTGGTCACTTCGCCCACTTTGAGGCTAAGATGGTTGGTTTCTTGGAGGGTGAATCACATTCCGAGACAGGGTATCGCATTGCTTCGATTGCCTCATTGGTTGAACAATATCCTTATTCGGATTTTTATAGTGCACTTCCAGGACCTAATTCAAACACGTTTGCACAGTGGATACTTAATTTTTTCCCTGAGATGGAAACCTCTCTCTCAGTGACTGCGATTGGGAGATCGTATAAAGGATGATCATATATCACGATGGTTTTTTGAATGAGTAGACGGTGCTATAATGGTGGCACTTACAGGCAGAATGAGAGAGCGTTGTCGTTATAAATAGCATCTGATCATTATTTTTTATGACAATACTACAAAGGTTATCCGAATGGCAGAAATCGCGAGCGAGCAAAGAAGGACTTGAAGGGTATATGGTGGTTTCTTTTGCTACACTAAAATTGATCGCTGCATCAGCTCCTCGATCAGTTGAGGATTTGTTGGCAGTTAAAGGTATGGGTCCAAGAAAGGTGGAAAAGTATGGGGAAGAGATTTTGGAGATTTGTAGTGGCACGGTGCCTGCAATGAGCGCGAGTGATACGATTTTTGGAGAGGCGAAGCGTATCAATGATGTAGCGGAAGAGAGTTTGAATGAAGGTGTAAATGTAGGTGTAAATGTAGGTGAAGTGGCGTTTGGCGTGGTTGATGATCGATTATCTGGTACGCAAAATGCACAGTATAGTATAGATCGGGATACTGTAGATAAGAACACTGGGGAGATTGTTTCTGCGCAACAAGAAAAATCAATCGGAGTGGGGGAGTTTTTGATGCAACTTAATCAGATACTTGGCTCGTACTTTTGTAGTGTGCGTATTATTGGAGAAGTGATCGGGTTTAAAAGTAATCGCAATGGTCATGCGTATTTTGAGATCAAAGATACTAGTGGGGTTATGCGTTGCAGTGTTTTTAAACAGTACTATGATGCCTCAGGGATTGAGCTGTGCGATGGGATGGAAATTATCATTACTGGTAAACCATCGCATCATGCAAACTATGGGTTTAGCTTTATCGGCACGTTTGTAGAGCTCGCTGGAGAAGGTGCGTTGAAAAAGGCATATGAGGATTTAAAGAAAAAAATCAAAGAATCTGGACTGATGGATCCAGATCGTAAAAGGAATATTCCAGATATGCCGACACGTATAGGCCTTATCACTTCACCAACAGGGGCTGCTATTGGCGATTTTACTACAAATGTCGGTAGCTACGGGTATACAATTCTTTTTCATGGTTCTCGTGTCGAAGGTGCGCAGGCAGCTTCTGACTTATTAAAGGCGATTAAAGTATTGTCAACGATGGATCTCGACGTGCTCGTCATTACGCGTGGTGGTGGTAGTTTGGAAAGTTTGCAAGCGTTCAATAATGAGAATGTTGTTCGCGCTATTGCAGAATTCCCAGTGCCTGTAGTTGCTGGTATTGGCCATGAGCAAGATGAAACGATTTCGACTCTTGTAGCTGATATCGGTGTTAGTACACCAACTGCTGCTGCGCGCGCTGTGCGCGAGAGTTTTGAAAATGTAGGTGCGCGCCTTGAATATTGTGAGCGTCTGATTATGGGATCATTTGCTCAGAGTTTGAATGTACATATACAAAGACGAGAGCATGTGCAGCACTTGCTAGAGC
>CALHMM010000056.1 GCA_938034715.1 Minisyncoccota bacterium | reverse complement strand
GTTACTTGTGCTCCTGGCGCAAGTGAGAAAACCTCATCTGCAAATACCTGATCAATCAAACCTTCAGCTCCACTAGGTAGTATCTTGAAAAGTGTAACTCCTGCTCGGATATTTGATTCTGCTTTGTCGCCATTGTTTTCTACGACAAAGGTCGCGGTCAGTTCTCGCTCGTTCCGCTCGGATATCTCTCCCGAAGGAATATTTAGTGATGATATCACCTTGAGTCCACTTGAACTGTCTGCAGCTGCCTGCTGCGGTAGTCTTTGTGGATTATCTGCTTGGTCTTGTGCATTAGTTGTATTGGCCATTGCTGTGGCTGCAACTACTACTGCAAAGAGTAACATAGAGATCCTCTTCATAATGCAATTTCTAATTTTTTAGCTGTGCTTAACTTGCACGAGTTTTATACATTACATTATATACCACAATGATGATCTCTACCCTGTGGATATCTTTGACCAAGTCACTTTCAGATTCTTTTACTGTTTTGTCTGACTTGCTTTATAGTGTATTGACTAATTGTCTCCGGGTTACGGCGCCTTGGACTCTGAAGGAATTTTAACAATTTATACACTACATTGTTTGTGGCGCTTTAATCCCAAGTACATACAATCCATTTCTCATTACGTGATTGACTGCTTGTGTAAGCGCAATTCGCGAGTATGTTTGGCGCGAATGTTTATCAATGATTTTGTGTTTTGCGTAGAATGCATTGTACGCGTGCGCCACATCGAGTAGATAATTTGCGATTAAGTGTGGTGCTTTTTGCTCTGCGCTTCTAGTAATGATCTCTGGGAAAAGACTGATGAGGTAGACGAGTTCCTCGTTTTGCTTAGAGTGTGCAGCTTTTGCAGACAAATCTAATTTCTTTGCCTTGGCAAGTACTGAATGCGTTCGTACATAGGTGTATTGTAGATATGGACCAGAGTCCCCCTCAAAAGAGAGCGCCTCACTTGGGTCATAGACGATGTTTTTTCCAAGTGCTTGTTTGAGAATGTTGAACTTTATACCAGCAACTGCAATCATATCTACAATCTCATCTGATGCGTCGCTACCATTTTTCTGCGATATTTTGTCTTGTGCGATTTGTTGCGCTTGCTCAATCAAATCAGTACCTGATATCACCTTTCCTGTGCGTGATGACATCTTTCCAGATTTTAATTGCAATAATCCATGCGCTACATTTTGCAGCCTCCCAGCGAAGTAGGGTTCGGCCAGCTCAATTGCCTTAAAAACAACACCGAAATAGAGGTTTTGCTCTACTGCCGTGACGGTGAGATATGTGTCACAGTCATGTCGCTTCTTTTTACAATGCGCCAATCCGACATCTTTTGCCTCGTAGGTTGTCAGTCCTTGGCTATTGATAAATACTCTTTTGTGGAGATCAAACTTTTCTCCATCAAAAATCACAGCACCCTGGCTTTCCTCAAAAATTCCAGGCGTGTTCCGCGTGACAATGTCCATTCCCACTTTCCATGTTTCGCTTTCAAAGAAGTACTCGTCAAATTTTGTTCCTAGGAGTTTATAAATTTGTTCAAACTTCTCTAGGCTCCATGCGCGACCTATGGTATAAAGTGTATTTAAATTTTCATCGGATTTTTCGTAGATCGCTTTGTTGATTGCTATGATTTCTTGCTTTGCAGTCTCGCTTTTTTCGAAAGCTTTACTTCCTTCTACGTAGCACTGCCCTAGGAACTGTGTTTTTTCATCTAACGAAGCTTTTTCGTCTGGCATGTTGACACTGTTTTTGTCCATACCCCACACAGCCATAGCTACATGCCTCCCTACATCTCCTTGATAATTTGCTCGAATTACTTGCGCCCCTGAAAATTCTAGTATTCCTGCAAGTGATTCTCCTATCGTATTTGTCATCAGGTGGCCGATGTGAAAAACTTTAAATGGATTTGGATCGGTGTATTCAACCATGATTTTTTTGCCTGCATAAGTATCGCTCTTTCCATAGTCTTGTGCTTTCGTTAAAACATCTTCAATTATTGATACTTTTTTTTGTTGCGACAGTGTGAAATTGATGTATCCGCCAACACTTACGATCTCATCGATTCCATCAATGATTAGATCCTGTACCACCTTTGTTGTGATTTCTGCTGGACTCATGCTAAGTGGTTTCGCTAATACAAAACCCACATTGACTGTATAGTCACCGTGTGAAAAGTCTTTTGGCCGCTCGACTTGTAACCGAGGCACTTCTGGGAGATCCCACACTCCGTCTTTGATAAGTGCAGAGATCTTTTGTTTGAGTGCTTTGCTTATAGTGTGTTTCACGATCTTTTTTTAGTGTGATGTCGTTTTTAGAGCTTTTTGTCATAATTGTCAGCCCAGTATAGTACGTTTTCGCAGTAGAATCTCGTATTGCCTGTGCATGATCCGAGGTACCTTGCCGCAGCTTTCCATTCGCCGCTTTTTTTGGTTGCGCCGTCATTTGCTAGCTTGGATGCCATAGCCATTACTCCGTCTACAAGATCCCACGGATCAGGCGGGTTGTTTCCCGTGCGCTTGGCGATGACGTCTCTATAACCAACCCACGTATCAGACATAAATTGTGCCACTCCCATTGCGCCACCTGTCCCCTTGTAATTTGAAGGTGGGCAAGAAACTTTCATTTTTTTGTAGTCATAACCAAGTTCTTTGGTGATATCTTTGAAATGTTTTTTCCGTACATCGTTCATGCGACTTTCTTTATACGTACACCCACCAGTAAACCGACCGAGATCAGTTTCGACGATGAGCATGCCGAGAATCATCGCTTTACGTACGCCGGTTTTTTTACTAGCGAACTCTGCAGCCTCTACGATGTCATCAGTGCTGACCCCAACTCCCAAAAGTGCTGAGAGGTCTGATTGAATCCCGGCTAGCTTGCCGTTGATCTCAGAAATCGTCGCTTCTACTTCTTTTACCTGTGCACTGGTTGCTGCAGCTGAACTCGCAATTTGCTGTTCCTGTTGTTTTTGTTGTGCAAGTAATTCTTCTTTTTTCTTCTTTGCTTGTTGTAGTGCTTGCTTTGCTTCATCCAGACTTTCAGTTTGAATTTTCAAGTCATCCATTGTTTGTACAAGTCTCGCCCGCAGAGCGTCAGTTGAATTACGTGAAAGCAGGAATTGACTACCTTCCTCGGACTCAAAAACATCCGTAGCAGCGCTCCTATCTCGCACAAAATATAGTTGTCGCATCGTAGCACTCAACATCGCACGGTTTAGTTCTGTGGTGTTTTGTAGTGTTTTGATTTGAGCGTCCTTGGCGCTAATCTCTGATTCTTTGATCTCTACTTCCGACTTGGTTTTTTCTAGGGCGTACCTCTGTTGATCGAGTTCATTTTTTTGTGCGTTGAGGATCTGTTGTTTTTGTTGTTTTTCCTCCTCTGCTTTGGTGAGTTTTTTCTCTAGTTTTTTTGCATCTTTTTCGAGATCTTTTTGTTTTTCTTTTAGCTCAGCAGCTTCTTTTTCTTCCTTCGCTTTTTTCTCTGCTGCTTCTTTTTCTTCTTTTTCTCTTTCTTGTTGTTCTAATTTTTCTTGTTCGGATTGTTCAGTAGATTCTTGCTCAGTAGCATCTTGCGCAAATGCCCCTATCGGCAGTGAAGTTGCCAATACACTTATTGCACAAAATGCAAAAACGGTACTTTTTCTCAGTAAATACCTCCGACCATTGCTACTGCCAGAGTTCACAGCGCTTGCACAGTTAGAAATTTCGTACAGTTTTATTGTTTGGGATTGCCTGATTTTCATACATCCTATAATAGCATAGTGACCTATCTTTTCAATTATGACAAAACCCTGACAGTACCAGGAGGTGTCAGGGTTTTGCTGTAGAAGATGCCTTGTGTTTCGCGGTCTATTTCTCCTTTGAATCTTTTGCGTCTTTTGACTCTTCAGATCCTTCAGATTCCGCAGCTTCTTCTCCTTCCTTGTCTGCAGAAGACTCTACTTTGCTCACATCTGCATCTACTTCTTCATCAGCTGCATCTACTTCTTCTTGCGTTCGAGGCGCTATGACATTTGCTACTGATGTTTGACCGTCTATCAGAATTTCGATTTTTTCATCAATGTTCAGGTCTGATACTACAATACGATCATCAAAACCAGCCAGCACACTTATATCAACTGTGATCTCATGAATCAGATCGCCAGGTAGTGCTCGCACTGCTATTGACTCGATATGTGTTAGTGTTCCACCAAGTGACTTTACAGCATCTGACTCTCCTGTAATAGCAATTGGAATATGTGTGTCAACTGTTTCGTCCATGCGGACATGGAAAAAGTCGATATGCATTATTTGATTTGTAATGGGATGTGCCTGAAAGTCATGTATCAATACGTTTACAGGCTCTGCATCTTCGATAGAAAGCTGGACCATGGTATTGGTTCCTGCCTTGTCAAACGTGCGATTAAAACTTGTGGCTCCTACCCAGACGTTTTTTGTCTCAAATCCATGTCCATAAACTACTGCTGGAATTTTTGATCCTGCAGCTTTGCGTGTTTTCCGTCCTGTTTCTTTTCGATTCTCAACTGCAAGGTTAATCTTTTCCATAATATGTGTTTACTTATATATAGTAATTTGTGCTCTATAGTCGCACAATGTCTTGTATGTTTACTTCTCCAGCTTGTAGATATCTGTGCACACTGATTACATCATCATCATTGACTGGTTTTTGATCAAAAATAGTCTGCGCTTCTGCACTGTGCACGTCCACCATCACGCCAAATGTCATTGTCCCAATGTCATTTTGTGTAACGAAAACCATAAGGGCATTGTCACACTTGACGCATGTAACGTGCATGATCATGCGATCTTCACTCTGGCCAATAGGAATCATCGAGAGTTCTTTCTGTTTTGCGTTGCAGACAGGGCATTTCTGTGGCACTACTTGTCGTTGCTTGTTTTCAAATTCCATACAAAAAGTATATTAGCGTAATTAGAGAAAAAAGGCAAGAGATTGGCAGCGATCTGCTATAACTGACTTATTGATGATTATTTGCCTACGCTTATTATCTCACAAACACAGAAAAAATGAAGGGATGGATATATTGACATTTTGCCCAAACTAACCAATAATTCCCCTGTGGCAAAACAACCATCAAACTGTAAGGAGGACTTATGTCCCACGCTACTGTTGTTCAGACAAATATTTACCCATGCAAAGGTTTGCCAGGGATCTCGACGCCTACTCGAGGACTTGATATTGATACGCTTGTAGGAGTGATCGGTGACCGTAATTACGCTTTCTCCCGCAAACCTATGGAGCAAGTAGCCTGGCAACCAAAGAAAAAATTCTTTGCGTGTGTCAATGAAGCTGCTTGCGCTGCAGCCACTGTACCCAGTGAGGCTTGGACTGAAGATTCTCTTGATGAGGCTTTTCGGATTACTCCACGATTGGTGCAATCCGTTGTCATAAAGAACAACTTTCTCGCACAAGGTCATCTCATCGACACGAAAGGCGCCTTCAATATGGCAGACGATGAGAAACCGTATGTTTCTATACTCAATCTAGAGTCTGTCAGACGACTAGGTAAGTATATGGGATGTGAGGTTGATCCACATCGGTTCAGGATGAATGTGTGGGTAGAAGGCTTAAGGCCCTTTGAAGAACTGGGCTGGTG
>CALHMM010000055.1 GCA_938034715.1 Minisyncoccota bacterium | reverse complement strand
CCCGTATCCGCTACCCTGCGCCTGAACTGTAGAAGCAACCGTGCTACCAGATAGAACAACCGCAAGAGCAAATGCTGGTGCAAAGATCGCACCAAAAAATGTCTTTTTCCCCTTCATAACTATGTTCTTTAACTATTTATTTTTGTTTTAGGACTTCATTATACGCACCGGATACACAAAAGTAAAAGCAAAGTTAGTCACAGTATATCCACAAAACATCTGTATAACAGGAGCGATATAAAATATCATATTCCGAGGCTTACACTTAATCAGCCAACGAGAATTAATTGACACAGCAGCAACTTTAAAATACCCTATACTCTAGGCTGTCCTACGCACATACGACAGCAAAACCAACCATCAGGAAACAAAAATGCACCATGAGACAGAAGGTTGTGTCAGTAGACTCACCGATCTATACGCCAATTTAAAAACCAGCGCTTTAGCATTCGGTGATCACTATGAGCAAAAGAATTTCAATCCAGATGCAAGATTTACCCATGAAATCACATGCTTCTTAGCGCCAGCAACAACGGTGAAAAATCTAGCCCAACTCGACAAGTTGATGGACCAACTGATCGACTCTCTCGCCGGAGACATAAAAAAATGCAAACCATCAATCGATGAAGGCTATATGACTTTGCCACATTTTTGGATCATAGAGATGATCGGCACCGTAAAAAGTACGTATCACTTTAAGATGAAAGATGATCAGCCAGACATGAGGCATAATCCAGAAGGATTTGTGAATGGCGAAAAAATCATAACATCCACCAAGTCTGTACTACGCCAAATTTTGGTCGTAATTTGTCCAAATAAAAGGTGCACGAATGAAATGGTAAAAAATATTGGTGAGCCTACGCAAATCACAACACAACTGTACAATGAACTAACAACATCTGACTAAAAATTCGTCAGTAAAATAACACCTAGGCAACGCCTACCAAAAGACCACCTCGCTTCACAGCGTGGTGGTCAATATTTTCCCCTCGCAAGAAAAATGATCCAAGAGCCTGAAAAATCTAGGCCTTTGGGGCAAGACCCAGAGCTTCGCACAAGTCACGATAACCATTATCAAAAGTTAATCTCTTGCTCCACAGCCATGCCTGTTCACCTAAAGTGAGACTTACATTCGCATCCTCCACATCCTCCCGTTTACTTGAGTCCAAAACGTCCAGCATCGCTGACGCCAAATCCTTTGGTGTATTTTTTTGTGTAACAATTCCTGTCTCACCATTTCTGACACTGTCACGCAATCCATCCACATCATACACGACAGCTGTTGTTCCTTGGCTCGCTGCTTCCGTAACGATCAATCCCCACCCTTCCTTGATCGATGTCACTGCAATCAAATGCGCTCGCTGCATAAGCATCTTCTTTGTTTGTGCATCTACGCGACCATGTACTGTAATATCCTCAGCAAAAGATGATTTCTCTATGTGACGCAACACCTTCTTGGCGTATGGGTCATTCAGATCTCCTGCTATGACGAGTCTCGCACTGGGAAGGGTTTTCTTAAGGATCTCAAAAGCTTTGACAATGTGCTGGGTTCGCTTCATAGCGCGCACACTCCCAAGCGACAAAATTGTCGGCTGCTCATATTTTTCAACGCCACTCAAACTCTCCACAGGATCAATCGTCGTACCTTCAGAAATGATTGAGATGTTGCTATGTAAAAAACCATAGCGTTGCAAATCAAGTTTAGTGCTCTCGCTCACAGTAATGACCTTTTGCGTATTTAGCAGTCGCAAGTACAGTGGCTCCAGCGCATATCCAATCCACGAAATCGGCGCGACCATTTGATAAAACCAAATCTCACGGCACAACTGATGCACAAACAAGTACCGATTAACTACAGATCGTTTATTCACATAAAAACGCGTAAAAAAAGGCACTGTATTGATTTCCTCAATCACAATGTCTGGCTGCACACCAAGAGGTTTCTTCCATAGGTTAAACATGCTCCGCTTGTAAAGAGAACTGTAGTATCGCCATGCAAACAAATACACGCTATAACGTCCTCCACCACGCACGACATTATACCCTGCAATCGTCTCTTGTTGTGAGGCAATATTTCCCTGGTCATCACGGAAGTTACTAGTGATAATTGTCACATCGTGACCATCACGCACTAAACGCTGTGCCATTTCATGTGCTACGACTTCAGCACCACCAGAAAGTGGGTTTTTAATATCTTTCCAACTAAACCAGAGAATTTTCATAAGAAAACACTATATAAAATCAAAGACAGTAATTTCTCTATTTTACTCTACACCAAAGCAATCACCAATTTTTCTATTTCTTGTTACGTACGATATACATCGGCCTTCCTTGAGATTCATGGTAGATGTGCTCAATATAAAACGCTAGCAATCCGATACACACAAGAACGATACCCACCATAAACAGCACGATATTTGCCAAAATCGCCGACCCAGTAAATTCGTACCCGAGACTAGAATACCGATCAACCAACATCACAACACCCATCGGAAGGGAAACCGCCATAATCAGCAATCCGAGAAACCCAGCAAATCGAAGTGGGAACAAACTCAGACTGATCACGCTTGTAACAGCCAACTTGATCAATTTATATACACTATAACTTGCCTCCCCAGACGCCCTCTCATCAGCATCGAAGTAGATCACACCACGTTTAAATCCGAGCCAATCAATCAGTCCACGGGTGATGCGACTACGCTCAGGTAGCGCATTAAATTCATCGACGACCTGACGATCCAGTAAGCGGTAATCCGTCGCCTGTGGGATAACTGGTACATCACTAATCACACGAATCAACCGATAAAAAACTTCTCCACCCCATTTCTTTACCAGACTATCACTCTTGCTACGTCGACGTACGCCGATCACTACTTCATGACCCTCACGCCATTTAGTGATAAATTGACGCAAGATGTCCACTGGATGCTGCAGATCCGCATCCATCATAATACACGCATCACCTTTACAGGCATGTATACCAGCAGTCGTCGCAATCTCCTTTCCGAAATTGCGAGAAAACTCTACATATCGCACATTATCCACCTCGCGTGACAATTTCTTTATCACTTCAAGTGAATGATCGCTCGAACCATCATCTACAAAGATCACTTCAAAATCATATCCCTCGCTCAATCGCGAACAGTGATACAACCAGCTAGATCGCTCCACCATATACCATTCACGATAAAGAGCACCATAAAGCGGAGAAATATTTTTTTCCTCATTAAAAACTGGCACAACGATAGAGATCAGTGGTTTGCGCATAACAAATCAATAAATAAAACACTCGCCATCAACACATCAGTCGATAGCAAAAATGAGCAATATAATAAAAAACTTTTTCCCAACTAGGATAATCCACCTACGCTGCAGCACTCACACTTTCTGCACCGGGATACACGATCGTCGACGCAATGTCTCAAAAAAATACTTTTTTGGCGCGTTTTTGTCCCTTCTCTGTGGCGCAACAATCAGCAGCGAAAAAAGCAGTAACAACAGCACAACAGCTGAGCTAACGATGTAATTTTCGATGATCTGACGCACAGTTTCATGACGAAGGACAACAAGATACAATAGCACAATTATGCCAATAAGGGAAGTCCCAATTATTCGTCGATCACGTAGCGCAAGGAAATACGCATAAAACACATTGATCACACTAATCAAGAAAATATACACACCGACCAATGGCAAAAGTGAAGCGTACACCAAATATTCACTACCGATCAAAAGCCGAATCACAAACTCTCCCAAAAAGAAAAATCCACCAAGTGCTACGAGTCCTAACCCTCCGATAAACAAGCAAGCCTTGTGGAGTACATGCATGTTCTCAGAGGCACTAGCGCGCAAACTGATCGTCGGCAACAGCACAGCACTTACAGAAGCCGTGGCAAAAAAGATGATACGACCAATCGTAGCAATTCCACTGTACAAACCAGCATCTTCTGGTGAAAAGAAATACTTCACAAAAAGAACATCACTCGTAAAAAAGAACATCACAAATCCTAGTGAGCAAAGTATAAGAAAACTATACGAAATCTCACGTGCAAGAGGACGATCCCACCACAACCGCAAAGAAGGTCTGAAATCGACTTTTCCACGGGCATGATAATACAAAAACAAAAGTCCAGCAGTCGTAGACAATACGAGACTCGCCACAGCACCAAAAACACTCAATCCAAGTAGTACCAAGGCAACAGCAATGAAAATCTTACTCGTAGCCAGGATGATATTTGACACTGATACCAACCCAAATTTTTTCCTCCCCTGAAGATAAGATCCATAAAACGCAAACGGCACACCTGCAAACAACAGTAGAATCAATACATACAATGCCCCTTGTGAAGTCAATTGTAGGCTCTCCATGATATAACCAGAAAAGACAAGCAAAAAGACAGAGAAAACGCCAATGGCATAAATAGTTAGCGAAGTGATACGCTGCATAACGCCCTTGCGCACACCACGATCATTCTCAGAATCACTATTTTCATCATGAGAGCTCAAATGAACAATTGTCGTCTTGTAAACAGTCAAGATCACCCCCGTGATGTACGTCAGAGATATGAGTGCTTGCACCTCACCAAACTCTTCCACACTAAGCATCCGACTCATCACAGGATGAAACAGATAATTAAGTGCTGCCACAATCAGCGATCCCACAAAAAAGATCACGTTATGCTTAAAAAATGAATCAGAAAATAGTTTTCCAAACACGATTCTATGCCTAATTTATATTACAAATGGTTCAAATGGTACTAAATACTACCACAATTCGCCATTTATTTCAAGTTCACGTAATCTACAAATAGCCCTCATTTATTATATAAATATCACAAAAAGTTCCCTTTTACAAAGAAACTTCATCACACGACAAATTCTGATTTTCCTACAAACTCCTTATACGATAATCATCGATACTCACATCCATGAAGTCAGTACGAATTCCAGGATGTCCTGCTTCTGTAATTGCAGCTCCACCAAACGAACGCCCATCATCGATCACCTGACCAACCTGTATCCACTGTCCCGTGTTATTTTCATCCAACCAGATAGTGATCTGCACACCATCACCGGCATCTTGTGTCTTGGTTTTTATACCAAAAAATTTATTTTGTGGCAAAAGTGATGGAAAAGACTCGCGATCATACGTATCAACCTTATTGAAATACGGCGTTTCAAGTAGTGTATGATACGTACCATTTAATTTTTTCTTTATGATAACGTTACCATCAACACGGACACCAGCATAATACAAATTGTCCTCATCGATATATCGACTAAAGACCAACAAACCATTTGATTCACCGCGATCTTGCGAAGCACTGAAATGATTCAAATCAACGCGAAAGAGTACCTGCTGTTCAAGGTTCAATCTCTCTGACCGATGTAGCAAGCGAAAAATATTTTGAGGATGTAATCCGCCTTCGCTGGGATCACTACTCGTACTTTGATACTGT
>CALHMM010000054.1 GCA_938034715.1 Minisyncoccota bacterium | reverse complement strand
GGTCTTATATACTGTATGTACAGATAAATCAGTACGCAAAGAGCTTTTAAAGCAGGCAGAGCAGGAGCGTAAGAGATTTAGTTGGGACGCATCAGCAGATTCTTTTATGCGATTGTATACGCTAAATTCTGATGATAGATGATAATTTAATTTGGGACGTAACTCTGGTGATCTGAAAAAGCGTTGTTCAATCACATATAAACATGGAAAAAAAAATGCAGAATTTGTCGCGTACAAAAAAAATTGGTTGGGGCATTGTAATAGTAATATTTGCTCTCTTTGGGTTTGCTTTGTGGTTCGTAAATTCAAAAGTTCCTGGTGGTAATGTAGTGAGTGTTATTACGAAGAAGATTCCAGGTACTGATGATCGTCTTGCTGGAGAGGCCGAAGGGAGAATTAATATTGCTGTAATGGGTATGAGGGGAATTGGTGTGGCTGGTGGAGGGCTTTTGGCTGACACTATAATGGTAGTCAGTATTATCAAAAATGATACTAGCGGTACTGTAGGTGGTGACGCGGAAGTTTCCACTTCACCCTATAAGATATCATTACTATCCGTCCCGCGTGATCTTCTGGTGATGGAGCCTGATGGATCTATGGGTAAAATCAACGCTACTTTTTTTAAAGGCGAACGACAGAAACTTGGTGGCGGTATCGAAGCAATGAAAAATACTCTTTCAAATGTTGTTGGAGCTCCTATTCATTATGGCGTGTCAGTAAATTTTGAAGGATTTAGTCAAATTGTTGATGCTTTGGGAGGTGTTGATGTTACACTGAGCGAGGAGTTTGTGGAGCCACTGCAATTTAACGAAGTCCATGTGTGTGATGGCGATAAAGGTGGTGTGTTTAAGATACCTACAGGAGAAACGCAGAAAAAATTTAAGAAAAATGGTCAGATAGCAGCTGAGTATCCTCTGTGTTCAAATTCAGCTCCTGAATGTGGTGGTATTTTTAGAGTTAGTGCGGGAGAAAGTACGCTTACTGGCGAGGAAGCGCTTTGCTATGTTCGATCTCGTATGACAAGTAGTGATTTTGATCGTTCTCGACGACAACAAGAGATAGTTGCAGAAATTAGAAAAAAGGTTCGAAATTTGAATTTGCTTACAGATTTTGCCAAGTTGAATGATATTCTCAATATAGTTGGTGATAATGTCTCATATGATTTGGAATTGTGGGAGTTGGAAAAGTTGTTTGGTATCTATACAGACCTAGGAGATGAAGACACCTCACAGTTTGTTTTGGAGGATTCTGTAGCGGGACTTTTGCATGCTCCAGACGACGCATCTCTTGATGAATACGGTTATGTATTGAGGCCAAGGGGGGATAGCTATGATCAAATTCATCAACTTTTTGAGTCGTTTAAATAGAGTTTTAATTTTTCTGGTTTAACATTCTGATTGAGTCAGTGTTAGATCACTTAGGTTATTGTGGATATGTCAAAAGCACCAAAAGTGACTATTGCCATTCAGGGGTATAAAAATCCTGAAATGCTTCGACTGTGTTTGCAGTCCGTTGAGAAATTTAGCGATAAATCACAGACCCAGGTGGTTGTCGCTGACAGTGCTACAGAAGTTGATACAATTATGCTTATGCGTGAAGAGTTTCCGCAGTACACCTTTATTCCTCATAGAAAGAATGTTGGGTTTGGCGCAATGGTAAATGCATGTTTGCGAGAAGCTGTGGGAGAGTATGTATTTGTATTAAATCCTGATACAATCTTAGAGGAAAGTACGATAGGTAGCCTAAAGGATTTCATGGATACTCACAGAGGAGTTGGGATGTGTGGACCTGCACAAAAAAACTTCAACGGAAGGTGGGAGAATACGAGGTTTGCATTTTATAAACCGCTTACAATACTGTACAGGCGAACGTTTCTTTCACGATTTTCTTTTGCGCAGAGACATCTGAGTGTTTTTGAAATGCGTAGTAGACAAAGTGAAACAAGGCCATATGCAGTTCCTTGGATCATCGGTAGTGCAATGTTTGTTAGGCGCAGTGCTATCGAAAAAGTTGGACCGATGGATCCTCGTTTTTACATATATATGGAGGACGTTGATTGGTGTAGACGATTTTGGGAAAATGACCTTAAGGTGTATTATAATCCAAATATCTCACTGTTCCACTTTTACGGGAAAGGGAGTGCTGGAAAAGGATTTTTCGTGAATGTTTTATTTAATAAGTTAACGTGGATTCATATTTCAAGTGGGCTCAAGTATTTTATGAAGTACGCATTTAAACCGTTGCCAGAAGTTCGATCAATATAATTATGTTATAAATTTTTTCATGGAAGCAGAGAAAGATAGTGTGGAGAATTCTGATGTGACATCTCACTCTCAGGATAAAACTGTTAATCCGGTTGGCAAATATGATGGAAATCGTAACGCATACGAAGACAAGTCATATCAACCTGAAACAAATGCAGCTGTTAAGGATTTTTTTACAAGTAAATTCCTTCTGTATTTTTTTATGGTGGGAACAGTTTTTCTTTTGGGATATCTTATTGGTGGATCTGGTTCGGGTACCCAGGACCGTAGCATCAAGGATGTTGTCGTGAATGGCACTGGTAGTGGAGGTCGTGTTGATTTTGGGATATTTTGGAAGGCTTGGGATATTTTGGGTGAAAATTATGTAGATGGAAGCTCGCTTGATCCTCAAGCTTTGGTTTATGGAGCGATAAAGGGCATGTTTGCTGCCACTGGGGATCCATATACGACATTTTTTGATCCTGAGGTAAATGAAGCTTTTTCGGAGGACTTGAGCGGTAAATTTGAAGGTATTGGAGCTGAAATTGGGATTGAAGATAGCATTCTAACGATCATTTCTCCACTCGATGGATCACCTGCACAAAAGTCTGGTCTTCGTGCTGGAGATAAGATCATTCAAATTGATGGTGAGATCAGCGCGGATATTTCAGTTGAAGATGCAGTGAAGCGTATTCGCGGTGACAAAGGAACAGACGTGATATTGTCAATTTTCCGTGAAGGTGAGAACGATACTCGTGATATTACTGTGACGCGCGATACAATTGAGATCAAGAGTGTTACGGTAGAAGTAAGAGAAGACGGTATAACAACGATCAGAGTTTCACAATTTGGCGGTGAAACAACGCGACTTTTCCGAAGTGCATTGAGTGATTTAGTAAAAAATGATGCAAAAGAAGTCATTATTGATTTGCGTAATAATCCTGGAGGATATTTGGATGGAGCTATAGCGATGGTGGGGTATTTTGTACCAAAAGGTACTGTGGCAGTCATAGAGCAAGCGGCGAATGGAAGTCAAAATGCTCGGAGTACGCGAGGTGACCGCATCGTTGATCCAAACATGAAAATTGTAATTCTCATTAATCAGGGAAGTGCAAGTGCATCTGAAATTTTTGCTGCAGCGCTTCAGGCTCATTTACCAAGCACAGTAACTCTTGTTGGTGAAACAAGTTTTGGAAAAGGGTCTGTGCAAGAGCTTATTCCAATGAAAGGAGGTACAGCAGCAAAAATTACAGTTGCTAAATGGCTTACTCCCAATGGTGGACAGATCGATGACGTCGGTGTTGAGCCGGATGTAAAGATTGAATATACAAATGAAGATTTCGATGCTGAAAGAGATCCACAGATGGATGCAGCAGCAGCTGTTCTTCGTGGTACATATGTTCCACAAGGTGATGTGACTAGTGATGATATACCTATTGAGATTAATGAATAAACTAACTTTGAGAGCTTGTGAAACTATTGGCACTTAGCTTGACAGAGTGCTAATCCGTAGTATAATTTTTAGGTAACTTATATAAATACACACTATGAATATTCAACCCTTAGGAGAAAAAATCTTGCTGAAACCGGCTATAATTGAAGAAAAAACTGCTTCCGGAATTTACAGGAGTGATGCAGGTGAGCAAAAATCACAGACAGGTGAAGTGATCGCAATTGGTAATGATAAGGGCATTACGATAAAGAAGGGGCAGAATGTCCTGTATAAAAAATTTGGTGGAGATGAGATTCAAATCGAAGGTATTGATTATGTCATCATAAACAATGAAGATGTTTTGGCTGTCATTGAGTAGTTATCTCGGTGAAACACAGATATGAATCTCATGAAAATCATATATAGTATTGATTGATTAAAAATCCTAAGGAGTACTTCCTTAGGATTTTTGTATACCGTATTTTTTGGTTAGATTTTTGTGTTGGGTGTAATGGGTTTATGTATTAGCTATTGTAAAATAAATGGGAAGACGAAAGTTTTTTTGATCATTCTGATGTGAATATCGTCTCAAGTCCACAGCTTTTTTGTGTTCTCGTTGTTACTTCTGTGTTTGAGTTGTTGGGTAGCCAAATTCCTTCCATGCATTGAATCCGCCTCTGATGGATTTTACTTCGACAAATCCTAGATCAAAGAGACGTATTGCGCCTTCGAAGCTTTCGCGATCGTTTGCTCCATAGACATAAATTTGCTTGCGAGGCGAAATTTCTTGTCTTTTTTCTTCCAATGACCCAAATTGAATATTTTGTGCACCTGCTATGTGCTCTTTGTTGAATGCAAGTTGGTTTCGCGTATCGATTATCGAGATTTCATTTTCCCAACCCTCGACTTCTAGCAGGGGGGCTATATCCCTGGGTTCATGTGGGTTCATTTTGGCTACATCTGAAAGATTGTCAGGGTTTGGCTTATTGATGATCGGTCCGTCACTTCTTAACCAAGAAGGGTATCCTCCGTCGAGGACTTTTGTATCGAATTTTTTTGGTATACTCTCAACAAGTTTCAATAAGCTGTCTTTGGTTTGTTCATCGCCTTTACCCTCGTGGATAAGGATAATGTTCTCGATTTTAGGGTATTTTTCAGGTAAAAAATTTCTTATATGAACACTTCCTCTGACGTGACTGAGATCGTAGTCCTCTTGTGTTCTGATATCTACATATAATGAACGTAGTTGTTGTTTGGCTTGCTCGACACTGATAATTGGTAAGCCGATGTTTTCGAACTCCTCTTTTTGTGGGGATTCAACTTCTTCTATAGCTTTCTTTATCGCTATCTCTTGTGCTTTATTGCTAGCTACGTATTTACCAATTGTGATTGCAATGATCGCAAAGAAAATCAAGATAAAAAACGCGAATACTTTCTGAGGTGAGAATTTTTCTTCCATTATTTTTTACTATATGAGTTTTGCTTTTGCAAATTCTGCATTGCCATTTATGAATGTGCTTGCGTCTTGCGCGGATTTCCCCTGTCTTTGCATATTTACGATTACTATTGCGCTGTCAGCAGTGCGGACACAAACGACTTTTTCTTCAAGAAATACACTTCCTGGCTGTAGTGCTGATAGGTCAGTTGAGCCACTGTAGGCGCTGATTTTATTTATTTTTATCCGTAACGGTTGTGCGCCATCTCTTTGCCAATATGTAAATAAGCCTGGCCATGGGTAAAGAGCTCTGTATTTGTTGAGTAAATCTTGACTAGACGTTAGCCACGAGATTCTTCCATCTTCACGATCTATGATTTGGCAAAGTGTTGCTTTGGTTTGATCTTGATCAATTGCCTTTATTTTACTTGTGAGGATGTCAGGGAGTACCTTTTCGAGGGTTTGAGCGCCTTGTTTCGCTAAAATGTTTGTCAGTTCAGGCGTTGTAACTTCCGGAGTGATTGTTGTTATGGCTTGTGTAAATACTGGTCCAGTGTCGAGTCCCTGATCCATTTGCATAATGGATATTCCTGTTTCTTTTTCTCCCAATAGAAGTGCGTTTTGAATCGGCGAGGCTCCTCTAAATTTTGGCAAAAGAGATGCATGGACGTTGATTGCGCCAAATTCTGCGCTTTGCAAGAGGGTTTTGGGCAGTATTTTCCCATACGAGACCACGACGATTATCGTAGGCTCCATTTCCTTAATCTGGTCTACGAATTTTTCATCAAGTGATACAGGTTGGAATAACCGAACACCTTGTTTTATAGACGCTTCCTTTATTGGGTTTTCGTGTAATGCTCTGTCACTTTTTTTCCCTCTTCCGATTTTTGCATCTGGCTTTGTTACGACGCCAATAACCTTGATGTTTTTGTCTGTGATTAGCGTTTCTAATGAAGGTGATGCGAAGATTCCTGTGCCCATAAACAGCACTCGCGTTAAGCCATCATCCTTTTTGGGTAGATCATTTTCTCTTAGATCAAATTTGTCCATTTTTTTGAAGAAATATTTATATGACTGCTTGGTGGTTAATGTTACGGCGAAATGCCAAAATCATTCCGCATCGCTTCCTGAAATTTATGTCTATTTGCGATCACTATACCGTTTAAATGATCGATTTCGTGTTGAAAGACAACCGCAAGAAATCCTTTGACCTTTATTTTACACTGATTGGCTTGTGCGTCCAAGTATTTGACTGTGATTTTTTCATGCCTAACTAAGGAAAATTCTGTACCCGGTATCGAAAGGCAACCTTCTGTAAAAAGAATGCGCTCTGGGGAAGCTGATATGACTTCAGGATTTATAATGGTAAATTTTTTGTTCTCTGCTTCGATTACTGCCAGTCTCAGTGCTTTACCGATTTGCGGTGCGGCGAGTCCAACTCCTCGCTCTACATGCATAGTGACAAACATTCGCTGGATCAATGTTTGGATCTCTGGTGACGTAATGTCTGTCACATCTTGGGCTGGTGATGATAAGACGGGATCTGGCACGAGGGTTAGAGGAATAGGTTTAATATCTGTCATAAAACAGTTTTTTGGATTAGTCTGTGAAATTGATTAGGCCTTATGATATATCTATTATCCTAGATTTCAGGTATTTCGTCTACTTGACAGGTTTAATTTTTGTAAATTTTCCCCAAAAATCTTTGATTATGGGCATTTTTGTACTTATCCACAAGTTATTCGCGCTGTATTTATTGAGAATATTTATAAAGTGGGGTAGAATGTCATGTAGAACCTTTAAGTGGTGAAAAGTGGGGATTTTCAAGGATAGGGGAATTCTTGATTGTTCGAAGCTTTTAATCGACTTTTGGTTGTGATGATATTAATCCATGTACATCGAAGCTATGTTTATCGGTGAGTACAGTCATAGCGTTGATCCCAAGAAACGTCTTGCACTTCCTTCGAAGTTTCGTAAAGAGTTGGGAAAGACTGTTGTGGTGACTCGCGGATTGGATAAATGTCTCTTTGTCTATCCGATGAAGGCTTGGAAAGAGCTTGCGCAAAAGCTTGGTACGATGCCTATCGGTGAAGCGCATACTCGTTCGTTTGTGCGACTCATGCTAGCTGGTGCTACTGATACCACTATGGACGCTCAAGGACGCGTTTTGGTTCCTGATTATTTAAAAGAATATGCAGGACTTGATCGTGAAGTGATCGTTGCAGGACTCTTCGATCGTTTGGAGATTTGGGATACAGATAAATGGCAATCTTACAAAAAGGATGCTGAGAAGAATACAGATAAAATTGCAGAGGAGTTAGGTAAGCTTGGTGTTTACTAGATTCCACTTTTGTACTGTATATATTTCTCGATTACATGTGTAAATATGTGTATTGATTGTATTAAAGTATAAGGTTCAATTTTTTGTAGAAAGGACAGGAGGAGGTAAAAATAAAAAGACTACAATAATTTATTTTTTCTCTTATGACACAGACAATTCACATACCGGTAATGATGCGTGAGGCGCTTGAAATACTTGAGCTCAAAAAAGGCATGACGGTTGTGGATGCAACTTTGGGAGGTGGTGGTTACACGCGCGCTTTGCATGGAGCAGTTATGCCAGGCGGACGTGTGATCTCAATTGATGCTGACGGAGAGGCTATTGCACGGTTTAAACGTGACTATCCTCATATTGCATCAGATATCACAATTGTTCATTCAAATTATGTCCATGTAAGAGAGGTTTTGAGAGAGAACGGCATCACACATGTTGATGCCATCGTTGCTGACCTAGGACTTTCCTCTGATCAGTTGGAGTCATCCGTGCGAGGATTTAGCTTCCAAGAGGATGGCGTGATCGATATGCGTTTGGACGCTAGTGATTTAAGCGTACAACAAAGTGCATTATCGTTGGTCAATACTGTGTCGGAGAAGGAACTGACAAAGGTGATCTACCGCTACGGAGAGGAAGAGCATGCAAAAAAAGCGGCACAAGCAATTATTGCTGCTCGACCGCTTGAGAAGACGAGTGAACTCGCGGCCGTTATAGATGAGGCAATTGGTGGATTCTATCGACGTAAAAAATGCAACTCTTCAATTCATGCAGCAACAAAGACTTTTCAGGCACTGCGTATCGCAGTTAATGAAGAGTATGTTAATCTCGAAAATTTTCTTGCAGTGGGCATAGAAATTTTATTGTCTGGTGGTCGTATGAGTGTCGTTTCATTTCATTCAGGCGAAGATCGTATCGTTAAAAATGTCTTTCGTCACAATACGAAAGGGTGTGTATGCCCAGCTGAAATACCGCTGTGTGTATGCGATACCGTTCCCCAGGTGAAGATTCTCATAAAGAAGCCACTGCAACCAACTGAAGACGAGGTAAAAAATAATCCTCGTTCACGGAGTGCTAAGTTACGAGCAATACAAAAGTTCTAGAGATAAACGTTAAAGATCGTGTTGGATTATTTCGTGCATAGGTAAGTCTCTGCACCCAATATTCTCAGGGGGGCGCGCTAGTAATGGCATGCCAAATACAAAAATATATTCGCGAGCTCGTGTTGATCATGTTGCCTTGCGAATTCAAAAAAAACAAAAAAATAGAACATATCATCACTCAACAAAAGCTCATGGCTTTGGATTTGTTGGAGTTTTGTTTGGTGTGTGTGTACTTAGTGTGGCGGGGTTGTACCTTAGTGTTGTCAATGAAAGCGCAGTGAGGGGTTCTCGTATTTTTGAAATGGATAAAATTATTGCTCAAGCAGAGAGCGATAGAGAGGAACTGCAAATCAAAGAAGCTGCGCTTCGAGCTCGCGTTCAGTCCAGTGAAGTTATTGAGAAAAATGATATGAAGCCAATAGAGATTGCAGACTATATCGTTTTGTCAGAAAGTGATGTGGTTGCAATTGACTACTAGATCATTGCTACGTGGATATGGATAGCGTATTTTGTGGAGAGCATTGAAATTGATATATGATGTTGTGAGAGATTTATATCTTACAGGAAATATATAAAAGATTTCGATTAACGTAGAATATTGACGCGTATTTATCACTTAATTTTTCTAAATTTTGAGAAATGGGTGTAAGAATGTATAAAAAAGTACGGATGCAAAGCGATGGTGCATTAGCGTCAAACATGATAGATCCTCAAAAGCGATTGGTTGTCGTTTTTGGCTTTTTCGTTTTACTTACATGTGCTATTTTGATTCGCCTTTTTTTCATGCAAAGTGTTTACTATGAAAGATATGCAGACAAGGCGCTAAGGCAACATACTAGTGAAAGAGCGATAGCAGCTAGACGTGGTAGCATTTCATTTCACGACGGTGATCACCTTTACCCAGTTGCGGTAAATCGGGAATATTTTCTTGCTTTTGTTTCTGAACCAGATGTTGAGGATGCATCGAAAAATGATGTATCCCAGCAAATCGCAAGTGAGCTTGATGTTGACGCAGCAGATGTTCTTACAAAGTTATCGAAAGAAGGTGATCTGTACGAGGTTGTTGCGCGTAAAATTACTAAAGAGCGTATGCAAGAGCTACAAGAAAAAGAAATTCCAGGACTCCACTTTGCGCCTGAGCAAAGGAGATATTATCCTGGAGACTCTCTTGGCGCTCATGTAGTAGGATTTGTTGGATCAGATGGGGATAAAGTTAGTGGTAGGTA
>CALHMM010000053.1 GCA_938034715.1 Minisyncoccota bacterium | reverse complement strand
CAAATAAATCATTTACGAAAGAATCGCTTGCCACATTAAGTGAAAAAAATATGCTTCACAATGGGACTTCTGAACAAAACACAAATGGGATTTTTCTACCAAGGGCAAATGCAGCAACCCTAGATCAGGATATCGAAAAAGAGTTTTCAGAAAACGAGATAATGATTCGGGCAAATGAGCTACTAATATTTGACGAACTCTAGCTCATGAGAAATCCCCACAAAAAGTTCTCCGTTATTGGACTATTTATTCTAATTGTGATGGGTCTCTTACTGCACTACTACTTCTCTGCACACTACATCGTGACCTACATCATCACCATAAATACTATTACAATCGGATTTTATCTCTACGATAAACTAATCTCCAAAACTCAAAAGGAAAGAATTCCTGAGATTATACTACACTTCCTTGCTCTGATAGGGGGGTCACCAGGTGCGATCATTGCTACGACACTTTTTCGACATAAAACATCCAAAAAATCATTTATGTTAGCGACATGGACAATCATTTTGCTCCAATTAGCAATTGTAAGCTATCTAGCATACAAGGGTGTAATCAAACAAAGCGACTAGACAATCTATATGCAACATTTTATACTGTATATAGATAAATATAGCTCATATACGATAAAAACAACAATATGCGGTGTCCGCTCTGTAAGAAAAACACAAGAACACACGTGGTAGACTCCAGAAACGTAAAAGGGGGTAGGTCTGTACGTAGGCGTAGAGAATGTCCTGCATGCAATGAACGCTTTACAACATATGAGGAGATTGAAATAGTCCGACTTCGAATTATAAAGAGAGATGGCACAAGTCAAGAGTACAACAGAAACAAAATTGAAGACGGGCTAAGACGGTCTCTACAAAAGAGGCCAGTCACGGAACAAAAATTACAAAAACTCCTATCAGAAATTGAATACGACATCCAAGCTCTCGAAAAAAGGGATGTGAAAAGTCGGGTAGTAGGAAAAATTGTCATGAATCACTTAAGAGACACTGACGACGTAGCTTTTATAAGGTTCGCAAGTGTGTACAAAGCAGTAGGCTCTGCAGACAGCTTCAGAAAAGTAATTTCAGAAATGATGAATGATTAAATTCATAATCTAACACCAGCAACTTTTCAATCAAAAAGGACATTATCGTTACTCTACAAAGGATGTGATAAATAAGGCATAACCTACAAGATTGCTCTAATAGACCAAGCATCAATCTCCGATAAACCCACCAGCTTGCTCCTGCCAAAAAGTATTGTACACACCACCTTTACTGACTAGCTCTTTGTGTGAACCGTCCTCAATAACCTTTCCGCTCTCAAGTACAATTATGCGATCCATTTTCTGTATAGTACTGAGTCGATGAGCAATTACAATAGTTGTACGACCTTCCATCAATGATTCAAATGCTTTTTGGATATGCTTTTCACTTAAACTATCAAGTGCACTCGTTGCCTCATCAAGGATTAGTATAGGAGCATCTTTAAGCATTGCTCTAGCAATAACAATGCGCTGCCTCTCACCGCCAGAGAGTTTTATGCCACGCTCACCAACGAGAGTGTCGTAACCATCTGGTAGGGAAGTGATGAACTCATGTGCATGCGCTTTCTTAGCTGCATTTATCATCTCCTGTGGGGTGACACGTGAGCTTCCATAAAGGATATTATCAGCAAGACTTCGATGAAATAAAATTGGCTCTTGCGGAACATAAGAAATATTTCGTCTCAGATCATCCTGTGTTATGTGAGCGATATTCTGCCCATCAATGGTAATTGAACCATCTGTGACGTCATTAAATCGCAAAAGAAGTTTTACAATTGTTGACTTTCCAGATCCAGAATGACCTACCAGACCAATTTTTTCCCCAGCCCTTACAGTAAGATCAAAATTTCTAAATATTTGAACACCGCGATTATAGAAAAAATCCATCTGTGTAAATCTAATGAGACCATCAGAGATACGAGATTCCTCTGGCACAGGAGGATCACTAACTTGCAAGTCCGTCTCAAAAATTTCAATCATCTCCTGAGCATCACTAACGGCTTCCGCAAGTTTGGTAAGACCTTTACCGAGAGACCATAACTGACCAAAGACGCTACCCATATAAGCCTGAACAAGCACCACGCTACCGACAGTGATAGAGCCCTCTCGCCACAGTACAATTGCTGCGTACATCATCCCAATTTCAAGCACAATACCCAGTAAGATAGCTTGAGTAGCATCTTGCAAGTTAGCAAAATTCCACGTATGAAGCCTCTTATCATGTTCTTTTTCCGTCGCATCCTTGAAATGTGAATGCTCAGTACTTAAAGCACTAAACATCTTAAGATTGAGGAAATTTGTAAGTGTGTCAGCTAACAAACCTGTAACAACAGAATCTTGTCGAGCTTTGGCGAGATCCTTAGGTATTTTTACTTTAATGAAAACCCATGTGACCCATACATAAAAAACAGTCCAAACAAGAAATATACCAGAGAGTAGGGGAGCGATAAAAAGCAATGCGATCAATATACCAGAAACCGTCACGAAAGGAAACCAGATATTCCAAATCAGAGCATCTGTAGATGCCTCAAACGAACGTACAAATCGACGTGACTTTGTCACAAGAGATCCTACAAAATTGTCTTGGAAAAAGTCAGCAGAATGTTTATGCAAGCGCCAAAAACAGTCATCAGTTATATTTTTAAGCGTCTTGCTTTGAAACCATGTGATCAAAAAATCACCAGCTCTGAAAAACACATGCGCAATAACTGTAAGGAGCAAAATAGCACCCAAACTAACCATGATCACATCCAAGGCAGTATCAGTAGGTCCCAAATTCATCGCATCAATAATCTTCTTGATGTACAAAGGACGAATGGTCGTCACAAGTACCAATGAGATCATATATACAACAAAAACCAAACAACCTGCTATCCAGTGAGATTTCGCGTATCGCGTATAATATGTAAATACTTTGAGCATCATGATTTCCAAAAGGGAAGTCATGTACTATGCTCATCCCTCTTAATTTGTCTTTTTAAAAGCTACGGTATAGACCGGTTCGTAAAGAGCGTCATACTCATCACGCACTTCAACTGTCTTTCCATCTACAAGGTTGGTCAATGAAATATCACTTATCATTTCCTGAAGAGACTTCACCTCAGTCTTCAAGTCCTCGAGTTTTTCCCATCGACTACCCATGTCACGCTGAGCAGCCATTTCATGACTTTTCTTAGTCTCTTTAAGCTTATTAAGCTCCTCAAGAAGAGCTTGATACTGACCATCTTGCAATAGGGTATCACGATATTCCTTCCGAATCTCCTTTGATTCCTTTTTGGCAAGCTGTAAGTCATTAAAAACTTCTTGCAAATCCTTCATATATTTGAGAATAAATTGTATCTGCCAACTATACCATGACTAGTGAATCATGTGAAGAATTAAGCATGCTCCAATAAATAAACTCAACGTCGCATAATAAATAAATAATTATATACTAGAAGTGGGTAAGTGTAATTACACAACAATCAAATTAGCCAGTAGTGAAATTAATAACAAACACTTATAAATAATTTCATCGAGTACAAATAATAGTACTTCCACATAATGAAATTATAAAAATTTTATCAGTATCTAAAACACAAAGCATAAGCTGCCAAAATCTAAGTCAAATTATAAGAATTTAAAACTGAACATTCACAAAAACAAAAGATTACAATCATCACGTAAAAATTATCGCGAAGTAATATCCACGTGTAACGTGCAATCTGAGATATAGTTAGTAATACATAGGAATAATTTAAGCTTGTCTTTTCACTTAAGTTTTCACACAGTAAACCAAGAACAAAAGTAATACCTATGTACCACAAAACTTAAGACAAATGTTCCATTAAGATTTCAAGTAAAGTAAGTGGTACATAGGTATTACTTTTTCCACTCATTTCAATGCAAATTTTGTAGACAAAGCTAAGAAAGTTATTGTTCAAAAAATAATAAATTTA
>CALHMM010000052.1 GCA_938034715.1 Minisyncoccota bacterium | reverse complement strand
TACTGCCTGTGGCAACTGCATTTTTGTAATTTTTGCGAATGAGTTAAGTGTGAGCGGGGTCCCATTGGGATCTGTGATGAGAAAAGAGATCGGTGCAGTAGTATTTTGCTCAGGCAAACTCTGGGCTATCTCACTTAACTTAAGACTGAACTGATCACTGCTGTCTAACTCGTCGGTAAGCTCTATGTAATTTGGGAATTCTAGTGCAAACTTTTTCATCTGCGTGTCATCAACTTCCTCTTCGGTTGTGTCGATTAGCTCTTGGTCCTGGTCTTGGTTTATCAAATCGTTAATTGGGTTATCTTCCAGACTTAATGTGTCCTGGCTTTTGAAATACATGTATCCAAAATATGCACCAATGCCAAGGAGAGCTAGTAAAAAGAGAGATACTAGTAACTTTAGGATCTTCTTAAGGCCCCCGCTACTCTTTGACTTTGATTTGGCTTTCTTGGCATTTTTGTCTTCACCACCCATTTCTTCAAACATCTCCTTAGGTGTCTGCGTCAATGGGCTGAAGGTGGTGATTTTTCCATCTGATTCAACTGTTTGAGAATTTTCCTTTCCTGCAAATGAGGCGATCTCTGCTTCAATGTCGTTTACTGGTGATTTTGAGACAGACTCTCCCCCATCGATCTTTATTTCCTTGGAGAGAGACTGCGAATTAATTTCCATGCCTTTATCTGAAATCTCAATCTTTGGCGGATCCTTGGGCGTTGGCAGATCGACGGGCGGAGTTGCTGTTTCCTTTGCGGATTTAGCGAAGAATGGATTGTCTTGAGTGGTTGCATTATCAGCTCCGGCACTCTGCTGAGGCACTGCAACTTTTTCGGTGGGTGTAGGTGTAGGAGAAGGCGTAGGTGATTTACCATCAAAGAATGGGCTTTGTGTCTGATTTGTTTTTTGTTGATTCGTTTTATCCCCTCCGCCTTTGATCTGATTTATGTCATCCTCCATTGTGTGAACCTGAAACTTTGAAGTATCAGCGGTCGATGTCATTGTAATGTTGTCTTCTGTCTTTTTTTTCTTTATTCCAAACATAAATATGGATTTTTATTTTATCATTTGTATTTCTGAGGAGTGCTATAAAGGCACTACTTATTCGCAGTGCCTTTATAGTACCATATTTTTTGATCAAAGAATAACTTGTATTACCTCATTAATCTTGTTTTTCAATTAACGCTTTGATAGATAGGTTAATTCGTCCTTTGTCGTCAATTTCTTTAACTTTAACTCGAACCATGTCACCAACTTTTAGCTCATCTGTTACTTTCTCAACTCGCTTGTGCGCTATTTCGGAGATATGTACTAGCCCATCTTGTCCTGGTAGGATTTCGACGAACGCTCCGAACTCCATAAGCCGGACAACTTCTCCATCATAGACTTCTCCAGCTTCAACTCGTTTTGTTAGACTTTCAATCCATTGCTTTGCACGCTCACCTCCGTCACCGTCCGGCGCAGTAATAAAGACGCTTCCGTCGTCTTCGATGTCGATAGAAGCACCCGTTTCATCGATAATTTTGTTAATTGTCTCACCGCCTTTTCCAATTACATCCCTGATACTCTCGGGATCTATCGAGATCGTAATGATTCGTGGAGCATGTGGCGACATTTCTGCGCTTGGTTTTGCAATGGTTTTGAGCATTTCACTCAGAATATGAGCTCGACCGACATTTGCTTGTGCAATAGCTGCGCTTAGCATCTCAAGCGTCACACCATCAACTTTTACATCCATTTGTAGGGCTGTGATGCCGTCAGCAGATCCAGCAACCTTCAAGTCCATGTCTCCATAGTGATCTTCTGCGCCCTGGATATCTGATAGCACTTCAAATGCGTCATCTTGTCCCACTATCATTCCCATTGCTATGCCGCTCACTGGCCTTTTAATTGGAACTCCGGCATGCATGAGTGATAGAGTGGAGCCGCATGTACTAGCCATGGATGACGACCCGTTTGATTCCATGATCTCTGATACGAGTAGCATCGTATATGGAAAATCTTCTTTATCTGGCAAAACTGGTACAAGTGCTTTTTCTGCGAGAGCACCATGACCGATTTCACGTCGTCCAGGACCGCGATTTGGACGTACTTCGCCTACAGAATATGCGGGAAAGTTGTAATGGTGGATGTAGTGCTTTTTTACATCAACTTCCATCGTATCAATGATTTGATGATCTCCTGGCGAACCAAGGGTAGTAACCGTTAGTGCTTGTGTTTCTCCGCGTGTAAATACAGCACTTCCGTGCGGTCTAGGAAGTACACCTACTTCGCATGCAATAGGTCTAATTTCATCTAGCTTCCTGTGATCTGGCCTTTTCCCTGACTGTAGGATGTTTTTGTGAATGATTTCATCACAAATCTCATCGAAAAGCAATTCAAATGTGTCTTTGAAGAGATTTGGCACCTCACCTTTTTGCTCGATGAGTATTTGCTCAATTTCTTCTTTTACTGCGTCACGCACTTCCTTGGTTTTTGAAGCAATTTCCTTCTTTGTTCCATAGAGAGCTGGTTCGATTTGAGTATCTTTGATCATCTGTGCCATCATTTGTTCAACATCGTCGTCCATGGCAAGCAGTGTCGGCTCTGACTTGTCCTTACCAGCTTCAGTGCGCATACTTTCTATAAAGCCGGCGATCTCCTTGATCACTGCATGACCTGCCTCAAAGGCGCGTTGTAGATCAGCGTCAGAAATTTCCTGTGCAGCCGCTTCGATCATGTTGATTTTTGTCGCTGTGCCAGCAAGTGTAAGGTTGAGCTTACTCTCGAGCTGTTGTGTCTTAGTCGGGTTTATGACAATCTGTCCATCTATCATCCCTACTCGAACAGCAGCTACAGGACCATTCCAAGGAATGTCGCTCAAATGTAGGGCTGCACTTGCTGCGATTACGCTGATTACGTCGGGATCATTCTCATGATCAAAAGAGTGTGCCGTAACAGTTACTTGCGTATCGTTTCGCATCCTTTTATTGAAAAGAGGGCGAATTGTCCGATCGACTACTCTTCCTGTAAGAATTGCCTCATCACTCGGACGTCCTTCACGCTTTATAAAACGTGATCCTTTTATCTTTCCTGCGGCATAGTATCTCTCTTCATAATCAACCATTAGAGGGAAATAGTGCGTTACAAAGCCGATTCCAGCGCTCATCGTGCTAGTTGCGAGCATTTGTGTGTCACCGTAGCGTACACTCACTGCTCCGTTTGCTTGTTTTGCCCAATGACCAGTCTCAAAGGTCATGGTCCGCCCCGCTATATCCAGACTCCATGTTTTCTTTTCCATGTTTTTTTGCAGTAATACTCGCATTGCCCTACAAATCTACACATCAATACTTCACATTGTGCAGTATAGGTATGTACATTCGTAGGTTATCCGAATGAGAGATTGTGCTATTATTATTTACCAGCTTCATTACAAAAGCCTGTCTCAAGTGTGACAGGCTCTTGTGTAAAAGTCAATGATGATCAGAGGTTCAGACCTTTAGATTCGTGCGTCTAGGCAGTAAATCTGCCTATTTCTTTTGTTTTTTTGATCTTGTTTGCCTTGTTGCTTTCTTTGCTGCTGTGAGACTTCGCTTCTTAGGTGATGATTGAACTTTAGAAGACTTCTTTTCTGGTTTGATTACCTTTGCACTAGTCTGTGGTGCACGATGGCCTATGAGGTATTTATCCTTGTCCTCGGAGAGATTTAGAAAATCATCAACTGTTTCTATCAGTCTCGTGCTAGTACTTTCAGCAAATGCAACTCCTTCTACCCTGCAGCCTGTTGTGGTCTGTATATAGTTTACCAGTGGAATGTAGTCTCCATCTCCAGAAGCTAAGATGATGACGTCTGCTTTTGCAGCTAGTTTAATAGCATCTACAGCTATTCCAACATCCCAATCACCTTTTTTTTGACCTCCTGTGAATATTTGTAGAGATTTTGTTTTTACCTCATAACCTGCATTTTCCAGGGCATCAAAGAATGCGTCTTCATGTGCCTCTTCGGTTGAGATACCGTATCCGATCGCTCTGATGAGTTTCCTTCCTTCAAGCGCTCCGTCGAGGAGGTTCTTGAAATTTACTTTTTTGTTATGCAGTACACGAGCACTGTAATAGAGATTTTGTATGTCTACGAGAATGCAGACTCGCTGATCCTTATGTTTCATATGTATGTTATTGTAGAGGTTTAAAATAGTCACCTCTCCTTTATAAAGTGTATCGTATAAGTGCGATACGGTCACTATGCTTTATCTTATGTCTTATCACACTAGGCCTTTCCTACTTAACAAGAGAGCATATAGAAATAGAGAAGCACTCCGAAGAGTGCTTCTGAGAGATCTATTTTTTTACCTTGAGACCAAGCTTCTTACTCAAAGCTTTGTAGGCCTTTGGGTCTTTGGTTGCTAGATAGGTGAGCAACTTCTTTCTCTTGGCAACGATTTTTAGAAGTCCGCGTCGTGAATGAAAGTCGTGGATGTTTTTTTTCAAGTGTGCAGTAAGTTTTTTGATACGAACTGTAAACATAGCGATCTGATATTCTGGAGATCCACTATCTTTCTCATGCCGCACCACATCTTTTGTCGCGTTGATCTTTTGCCTTTTAGTAAGCATTGTTTTGTTTCTGCTGCAGGGTCGTCACCGTGATGACCACTCTGCGCGAGAACTAATATGTATTAATAGACAGATTATAGCACCTATTGCTCATTATTGCAAGTGAGTCATCCTCGTTTTAGATAAGAGTTCTGCAATGGTATCATTGATGATATGACTAAGGACAAAGATAGAATTGCAAAATCAGATGTGTTTTATGATGGTGAGTGCTCGTTGTGCCAGGCCTTTGTTTCCAAAATTCATCAGTCTCCACAGAGCGACAAATTTGAGACAAGGGATGTTACGCGAGGGTTTTTACCTAAAGACGTCAGCAAAGAGGAGGCACTGAATGAGATTTACGTATCTGACGAAGCTGGCCTGCACAAAAATGCAAATGCTATGCTAAGGATTTTGGAGGCTTATCCCAGATATCGACGCCTCGCGCGCGCTGGAAGACTTCCTATCGTTAACCAGGTATTAATGCTTGGCTATTTCCTTGTCTCGCGCCATCGCCATTTTGTCTTTGGTCTCGGTTCCCGATTACTCTGGATCAAGCTTCTTACTATAATTGGCTTACTAAGCGGGCTTTCTCTATCTTATCCGCTGTGGTTTGGCGAGCGATCTTTCCCAACAAGTCCCTTTTTTACATCATTGGCAGTAGTTCCTGAGGGACTCATTGTTATAGTGGGTGTTTTACTTGTTATAGCTGCAATTCTAATCTTCTGCACACCTCGTCCTCAAAAGCTTATTTTCTTATTTTTTGGACTTGCTGTGGTACTTTGTCTTTTTGATCAAATGCGATTACAGCCTTGGTTCTATCAGTACAGCTTCATGCTTTTGGCACTTGGTTTGTTTTCTTGGGATAAGAGTGACAACAAAGGTATTCTAGTGACGCTGAATATCCTGCGTATGATTATTGCTTCCATCTACTTCTACAGTGGTCTGCAGAAGCTTAATCCGACATTTGTTACAGAGATATTTCCTTGGTTTGTACAGCCTGTTGTTAGTACCTTCGCACCCTCTCCACTACTCTCTCTGTCGATCTTGGTCGCTGGTTGCCTGGTTCCACTTATAGAAATGGGAATCGGCTTGGGGTTTTTGGTGCGTAGGTTCTCTCGAGTGGCAGTAGTTTTCGCAGGATTAATGCTTGCGTTTTTAGTTGCGTCTATTGGACCGTTTGGTTATGCATGGAATGCTGTTGTGTGGCCTTGGAATATTGTCATTTTTCTTTTTGTTTATTTCCTTTTTTGGCCTGACGAGGATTGCGTTGGTAGGGATTGGAAAGGGTTTCTCATGGGAATTTCATGGGCCCAAAGACTGGTTGTTTTCTTGTTTGTTGTTATGCCTGCGTTTAGTTTTGTGCAGTTATGGGACTCTTACCCATCTTTTTCTTTGTATTCTGGCAACGCTACACAGGGATTTGTACTTATCCCAGAGGAGTCTACAAGTGCTGTCCCTCAGGACGTTCAGAAGTTTATTTATGCGAGTCATAACGAAACTGCACACTTAGATTTGCAAGCTTGGTCTTTTACTGAGCTGGGCGTCCCTATTTATCCTGAGGAGCGAGTTTATAAGAGTATTTTCTCCTCACTCTGTAGTCAGATTGCAGATCCTAAGGAGTTTAGTTTGGTGTTAGATGTTCGTCCACACACCTTAACAAACAATATAGGAACCTATACCTGTGATGATTCTTAAAAATACTTGCCGAAATGGCATGCAAACACTCGTGTGAACTAAGTTTGGTAATCTTGATTTGCTGATTTCTGCGGAGGTGATTTCCCCATAATAAAACCCCTGATTATCTCAGGGGTTCATTGTTATCTCGCGTTCTGTTACAGAATAGCGGCTGCACTTATATGATCCCCTCTTTTGGGCTTCATAATGGTCACTCCTTGCGTTGCTCTTCCTAGGGTCGAGATATCGCCTAGGGCAATGCGGATAATCTGACCGTTTTGTGAGGTAATAATTAGATCGCTGTCAGTGTCATCTGCGCTAACTATGTATGCAGCTACGATCTTTCCAGTTCTTGGTGTAATGTTTGCCGTTTTTATACCACTTCCGCCACGTTTTTGGATTTTGTACTGTGTTAGATTTGTCCTTTTCCCCATCCCGTTCTCTGTGACGATTAGGAGCTGAGTACCCTTTTGACCTTTAAAGGCGAGGTCCATCCCTACGACAAGGTCATCTCCTTTCAATCGAATGCCTCGTACGCCTGCGGCGCCTCTACCCATTGGCCGCACATCAGACTCTTTGAAGCGAATTGCTGCCCCACCTGCTGTAATCATAGAGATCTCGTCGCTACCAGTTGTCGGCTTGACCCATTTGAGCTGATCGCCCTTTTCAAGTTTTACTGCAATGAGGCCACTTTTTCTGACGTTGTCAAAATCTGCAATTTTTACTTTCTTTACTACAGCATGGGTGGTTGCCATGAATAAGTACTTGAAGTTGTCTTCCTTGTTAAAAGGAATAATTTCAGTAACTTCCTCGTCTCCTGCGAGCTGTAGGAAGTTCACAATCGCATTGCCTTTTGCAGTTCTACTGGCTTCTGGTATTTCATAGGCCTTCGTTTGGTATACTTTCCCAGAGTTTGTAAAAAAGAAGAGATTGTCGTGTGTCGTAATGCTTAATACGTGCTGCACACTTGTATCTTCCTTGGTTGCTGCGCCAATTACACCCTTACCACCGCGTTTCTGCGTGCGGTAAACATTTGGACTCATGCGTTTGATGTAGCCGTCACTTGTCAAAGTAATAATTGCCTCTTCATCTGGCACAAGGTCTTCTTGTTTGAATTCACCTACAGCACCCTTGACAACTTTTGTCTTGCGATCATCGCCAAATTTTTCTGTAAGTTCTTCAAGCTCTTTCTTGATAATGGATTTCATCTTGGCTTCGCTCGCGAGGATTGCCTGTAGTTTTTTGATCAGTGCAAGTTTTTCAGCTAGTTCGTCTTCGATTTTCTTCCTTTCAAGTCCAGCAAGTGTTTGTAGACGCATTTCGAGGATAGCCTGCGCCTGCACGTCTGAGAATTTAAACTTTTTTATGAGATTTTGCGCCGCTTCTTCTCTGGTTTTACTTGCACGGATAATCTTAATCACTGCGTCGATGTGGTCGAGTGCCTTTTTCAAGCCTTCGAGAATGTGTGCGCGCTCTAGGGCTCGATCTAGATCAAACTGTGTACGGCGCCTAACAACCTCTTGCCTATGGACGATGTAGTATTGTAGTATTTCTTTCAGGTTGAGTATACGAGGTTCTATCCCATCAACGAGCGCAAGCATGTTTACATTGAAATTTTTCTGCAAGTCTGTGAGTGTGTAGAGCTGATTGAGTACTTTCTGTGGGTAAGCCTCCTTTTTTAAGTCTACTACGACTCGTACACCGTCTTTACTTGACTCATCACGCAATGCCTTGATACCCATAATTTTCTTGTCCCGTACAAGATTTGCGATTTTTTCAACGAGTGTCGCCTTATTTGTAAGATAGGTCATCTCTGTCACTATGATTGAGAATTGGCCTGCCTTTTCTTCTTCAATTGTTGCTTGGGCTCGTGTAACGATCTTTCCACGTCCAGTTTTGTAAGCTTCTCTTATATCTTTTTTATTGTAGATGACTCCTCCTGTAGGGAAATCTGGTCCTGTGACGAACTCTGCAAGTTCATCGACAGTTGCATTTTTGTTCCCTAGCAAGTGCACGATTGCTGCTGAGAGTTCACGAAGGTTGTGCGGTGGAATGTTTGTTGCCATTCCCACAGCGATACCCATTGTTCCATTGAGCAAGAGCTGCGGCAGCTTTGCAGGCAATACAGTTGGCTCCTTGTGTACTCCATCAAAGTTCGGTCGGAAATCAACGGTATTTTTCTCTATATCAAACAACATCTCCTCTGCGATGTGTTGCAGCTTGGCTTCTGTATACCTATATGCTGCAGCACCGTCTCCATCCATAGAGCCAAAGTTCCCCTGTCCCCAGATCAGTGGATAGCGAAGCGAAAAGTCCTGCGCCATGCGGACCATTGAGTCATAAACGGCAGTATCACCGTGGGGATGGTACTTACCAAGCACCTCACCAACAACTGTCGCACTTTTGCGGAATTTTGCCCCAGGCTTAAGACCAGTCTTCCACATGGAGTAAAGAATGCGTCTATGTACTGGCTTCATACCATCGCGTACGTCTGGTAGAGCTCGCGAAATGATTACGCTCATCGCGTATTCTAGGTACGATTGCTGCATCTCCTTAACGATCGGGCGACTAGATACTTCATGAAGAGGTTGGATGTTTGCTTCTGCCTTTTTCTTTGCCATATTTGTTCTGTGTGATGTAAATGCTGTAATTGATTTTCTATTGTGCCTGAATAATCTGGTATCGTCTAGCAGTTAGTATACAATTTATCCACTTGGTATACATTTATACCATAGCTTAGTTTCTACTCTAGAATGCTGTCTAGCGATACACCTGGATCTGAGACTCCCTCTAGATCAAGGTCGCCAATTGTGTCTTTTGCATCTTTGGTTTGTTCTATGGTTTGCTTTCCTTCTTTAAGAAGATCATCTAGTGAATTTTCCTTCTCATCTCCATCTAGAGACTTTTTTATAGATTGCGAGAAATCCTTGATACTGGATCCCTCCGAACGGGATTGTGACAGATTTACCCTAAGAGAAATAGCCCAGATCAAGATGATAATAATCATACTGATAGCAACCAATACCCAGACCCACCGCATGCGTATGTGTTCTGGCTTACTTCTTATATCATGAATCTTTTTCTCAATGTCAAACATTTTTTCGTTTTATGTTTTACTATCGCAGATCTTTTCACATTAGGAAATTTTTAAAATTACCACTTCCATCATTTTTTCTTCGATATCCTGCGCTTTTATGATCAATTTTTCTACTTGTTCTTTTGGACAGTTTCCAATATTTGAACAAAAGTCGGAAGTATCTCGCAATTTGCTAAGCGATATACCTTTAGCCTTGTACTGCATTGGGATGATCACTTTTGCTTCAATTTTTCTGGCCAGGACTTCAGCAGTTTTCCCATCGAGTCCTTTTTCGTCACCAATTGGCAAAAAGAGAATATCTGCACCTGAGGCAGCATCAATTTGATCAGGTGTTAGCTCTGCACCTAGAGCACCTAAATAGACCAGTTTCATATTCTCTATGTCGATAATTGAAATTGTTGCTTTACCGCGCTCCTTGCCTTCTTGCATGTCTGCTGACGCTTCCAGACTAACAATGTTTGCACCTTTTACCGCATATTCTCCTGGGATGTCTAGGATTGTCGGGTCCCCTCTAAGGCCTTCTGTGCCATTGAATGGGTCTGAATTATGTGGGACTACTATTAAATCTGCTTTTGATTGCAGTGGCTTAAGACCATTTTTCTTGCCATATGGTCCAAGTACAATAGTAACATCATCACTCCCTCGACCAGATGTCTTGGCTGTAATTTTGAAACAAGAGAGTCCATGGTATGTAATATGCATGTTTGTCTGATATATAGTAATAGGTATGTCAATTCGGCAGTTTTGTCTACTTTGGGGTGAATTTATATCCAAAGTATATCATGTGTTAACTTCCTGGCAAATATTCTTTTCCCTAAAATTCTGAGGCAATACATCTCCCGCTTGCAAAAATGAGCAAGTTGTACTATACTTGCCTCAAGTTAACCACGCGTTCTTCGTTGGTAATTATTAAACAATTAAAGATCCCCATTGACACTGTGCTTCGTGCATTTAAATGGGTATACGCTCTGACTCCTAGAGCGTGATGTTTGATAATTCCATTTTTTGGAATTTTTTGTGGTTTGGAGACTTACTTGATGAGCGCATTAATCATTAATACTACCGTAGCGCTGGTAGCACCCTATAAATATATGGCAACAGATGAAAAGGACTTATTAGACAAAATCGTAGCAGAGGTAACAGGAAAAACTGACGCTGCCAGCGTCAAACCTGAAGTTGAGGTGAAACCAAAAAAGACGTCCATAAAAAAAGCGGCCCAGTCCACGACACCTGTAAAGAAGGATGGTTCGCAAGCAAAGGAACCAGAGGCAGTATCTCCTGTTGTAAGCGGAGCAACGATGGAGGAGTTGTTAGAGAAAGATGACACACCGATACCGCAGCTCGGTGAGCCTATAACAGGTAAAGTTATTGATATATCCACAAATGTAGTATTAGTCGACCTGGGCACTATCGGTACAGGAATGGTTATTGGGCGAGAAGCCAAGAGTGGCCTTAGCGAAGACGCCAAACTTGCAGTTGGCTCAAAGATTGAGGCAGTTGTCACTGATATGATTAACGAGGAAGGCTACATGGAGCTTTCTATTCGTGAAGCTTCTTATGAAAAAGCATGGGATGATCTGCGAGAAAAGAAGGAGAGTGAGAGCACTGTGAAAACGAGAATTCTCGATGTGAATAAGGGGGGTCTAATCGTAGAAATGAACGGTATTACTGGATTTCTTCCTGTATCACAGTTATCTAGTAAAAATTATCCACGTGTTGAAGACGGTGATAGAAATAAGATTCTTGAGCTCCTTAAACAGTTACTTAACAAGGAACTTCCTGTTCGAATATTAGACGTAGACCAGGAAACAGAGAAACTTATTGTTTCAGAGAAGGCAGCACACAGTGACGAAGAACGACAGGCTATTTCTGGCCTGAGCGTTGGGGACATTGTAGATGGTGAGGTTAGTGGTGTTGTAGACTTTGGGGCATTTGTAAAGTTTACGCCAGCTGAATCTGACATCGATGCAGAACACAGACTTGAAGGGCTTGTGCATATTTCTGAACTTGCTTGGCAGTTAATTGCTAATCCACGTGAGATCATCAAAGTAGGAGACAAAGTTAAGGCTAAAATTATTGGTATCGATGATACACGCATCTCATTGAGTGTTAAGGCTCTCCTTGCTGATCCATGGACTACAATTACGAAAAAGTATGAAGTTGGAAAGGAGTATCCCGGAACAGTTGATAAAATTAATCCTTTTGGTGCATTTGTCTACCTTGATAGTGACATTCACGGCTTGGCACATGTTAGTGAGTTCCAAGAAGCTTTCCCAGGAAAGAAGCTCGATGAGACGATTTCGAGCGGTAAAGACTATAAATGGCGTATACTTTCGATCGAACCGAAGGAACACCGCATGGGACTTATACTTGTTGATGGGGTAGAGATTCCAAAGGAAACTGCATAGAGTAGCACACTAGAAGACGCCTCGCTTTGCGAGGCGTTTTTGTTTATACTGGGGTTATGTAATTTTGTATCAATAATTTTCAATGATCATTTCACTAACAGGAGATCTCGGTTCTGGCAAAAGTACGCTTGCGAAAATGCTGGCTGAGAAATGTAATATGAAGCGCTACTATATGGGACAAATGCGAAGAGACCTAGCTAAGGCAAAAGGAATGACTATTGCTGAGTTTAATGCCTATGGTGAAAGTCATCCCGAAACTGACTACGAGGTTGATAACTATCAGAAAGAGCTTGGTGAGAAAGAGGATAATTTTGTTATCGAAGGACGTACAAGCTGGTTCCTTGTACCACAATCGATAAAGATCTATATAAGTGTCGACCCATCTGAAGGCGCTCGAAGAATATTCAATGAGTTGAAAGATAATAATGCGCGTAATGAAGGGCCGCAAGTCGATAGTATTGAGCAAATGATCAAGCTAAACGAAGAGCGTATGCGAAGCGATCATTATCGCTATAAGAAGTATTATGACAAGGATTGCTTTGATCTAGAAAACTTTGATTTTGTTCTCGACACGACTAACCTTACCGTGGATGAGGCTTTTGATAGCTTATTTGAATACATTGAGTCCTTATGATTTGCAGATGAAGAATTTTACAAAATATGTTCAGAATACAAATAGTCTTCATGGTCTTTGGAACCGTGGTGATACTATTGTAGTTGGAGCAAGTGGTGGCAGGGATAGCATGTGTCTTTTGCACGTGCTGAGTCATATTGCAAATAAGGAGGGACTTACTATTGTCGCAGCTCATGTAAATCATGGTTTGCGTGGAGCTTCCTCGGATAGAGATCAAAAAATTGTTGAAGACTTTTGTGTGCAACTTAATATCCCATGTGAGACTCTCGTTGTAGATGCTTCTAAGAAAGGCCAGAGCGAAGATCAGTGGCGAACGATTCGCCGAGATTTTTTTGCTCGTGTATCCAGTGATTATAACGCCCATAGCGTTGCTCTTGGTCATCACAAGAACGACCATGCTGAGACACTCCTTTTGCACCTTTTGCGCGGTTCTGGGCTTTCTGGGCTTTCAAACATGTCTGTAAAATCTGCGCAGACCATTGGTGGTTCTCCGGTTGTATTGATTCGTCCCTTACTTGGTGTGAAGCGTGAAGATATTTCAATTTATTGCACAGACTATTCAATTGAGTTTGGCGAAGATGAAACAAATAGTAGTACAGACTTCACAAGAAACAAGATTCGAATGATGCTACTCCCCTACCTAGAAAAAAATTACAATACTGAGATTATAGATACTCTTTCTCGAACCGCTCAAAGCATCGGTGATGACTACGCCTTCTTGAGTGAAAATGTTCGTCTCTCATATGTGAATGATGAGAACTCAGTCTCTTTTGACAAGCAAGAGTTCCTCGCCCTTTCACCTTCAGCACAAAGATTCTTCCTACGTAGTGCAGTTGGCTCTCTGATAAATGAAGGCTCTTATGGAGGATTTGGTCTCATTGAGGAATTTCGAAAAGCATTGTTAAGCAAAAAGAACAAGAATCAAACTATTCAAACTAATGACTTGATTTTTGCTGTTAAAAATGCTACAGTTGAGATCACCTTAGCTATATAAATTCACATAAATTCAACGTTGTGAGTGTATTTCAAATGCTTTTTGAATAAGTATTTTAAGGTTTCGGTTTTGACTAAATATACGCTTATATATTAATACTCCTTTATGGAAAAGATTCTCAAGAATGCTTCAGCTATTGTCATTATACTTATAGTATTTTTTGGACTAATACTTTTATCGCAGAGTACAAAAACTGTGCCAGATAAAATTACATTAAACGCTCTAGCTCAACAAATCACTGAGGACAAGGTGGAGAAAGTTATTGTTGAAGGAAATAAGGTTGAAGTCGAGTTAAAGGAAGTTGATGGGAAGAAGGTGAAGCAAACAACGACAAAAGAACGTGAAGCAAGCCTTACAGAAACTCTGACAAATCTGGGCGTAAGCGATGAGAAGATGCGCAACCTTTCTGTGGACTATAAAGAGCCTTCAGCGGGACAGAATTTCGCTACTACTGTTTTACCAATTGTTCTACCAGTCTTACTTATTGGAGGGCTCATTTGGTTTATGATGCGCCAAGCAATGCGCGGTAATAATCAGGCTTTAAGTTTTGGTACCAGCAAGGCTCGGATGATCGATCCCAAGGATAAGAAGAAGAAAACGCTATTTGCGGACGTAGCTGGAAACAAAGAAGCCAAGGAGGAGCTTAGTGAAGTTGTAGATTTCCTAAAGGCACCAAAAAAGTTCCTTGATTTGGGGGCAAAGATCCCAAAAGGAGTCCTTCTTCTTGGACGCCCCGGTACCGGAAAAACACTTCTCGCAAAAGCTGTTGCTGGAGAGGCTGAAGTTCCCTTTTTTACTATTAGTGGTAGTGAGTTTGTTGAGATGTTTGTTGGAGTTGGTGCCTCTCGAGTACGTGACCTTTTCAAACAGGCGAAAAAGAATGCCCCTTCAATCGTGTTTATCGATGAAGTAGACGCCGTAGGTCGGCAACGAGGCGCTGGACTCGGTGGCGGAAACGATGAACGTGAGCAAACACTTAACCAAATCCTCGTCGAGATGGATGGATTTGAAAGTGAAACAGGTGTGATTGTTATCGCTGCTACAAATAGGCCTGATGTTCTGGATCCTGCACTCTTGCGTCCTGGACGATTTGATCGTCGAGTAACTGTTGACCTCCCTGATCTAAGTGATCGTATAGCGATCTTAAAGATCCATGCTGCCAACAAACCACTTTCTGATGATGTTAATTTGGAGAGACTTGCTCAGCGTACACCAGGATTTGCAGGTGCTGACCTAGCAAACCTTATGAATGAGGGTGCACTCCTCGCAGGACGTCGTGATAGCAAAAAGATTTCTATGACTGACCTGGTTGATGCGATAGAGAAAGTTATGCTCGGTCCCGCTCGCAAGAATAAGCGTATGGATGAAAAAGAAACACGCATCACTGCATATCATGAGACTGGTCACGCGCTCGTAGGAGCATTTCTGGATAATGCTGACCCTATTCACAAGGTTTCTATCATCTCGCGTGGGGGTGCAGGTGGCTATACACTCTCTGTGCCAGAGAAAGACCAGAGTTATCACTCTCAATCCTATTTTGTTGATCAACTTGCAATGCTCTTAGGAGGATTTGCAGCAGAGAAGATGATCTTTGGAGAAACGACGACAGGCCCTTCAAGTGACCTTGAGAGAGCTACAAGCATGGCTCGGCAGTATGTAACGCGTTATGGGATGAGCGAGCTCGGAACAAGGACCTTTGGCAAGCGGGAGGAGCACACCTTCCTTGGAAGAGAGGTTTCTGAGGCAAAGGACTTCTCAGAGAAGACAGCTGAGGAAATTGATCGAGTTATTAGCTCTCTGGTTTCACAAGCACTCCAGACGGCTGAAGGCATACTAACTGAGAAGAAAGACTTATTAGAAAAGATTGCTTTAACTCTCATAAAGAAGGAGACTATAGAGAAGGACGAGTTTGATGCTATCATTGCAGGCAAGGAGTACAACGAGACAAAGAATGAAGAAGTGACCCTGCCTGCGAAGTAACCCCCCCCACCTGGAAGAATCTATAATTTTGGACAGTCTAGCAAGAGACACCTCAGTACGAGGTGTCTCATTCGTATGTAGACAACTCACCCTTTATCGCTTGTCTACTTAAGAGTGCTAGTCAGTATTCCAGCAAAGATTCAATGTTTACAATCCGACTAAATCCTTAGCCTTAGTCGAATCAACTAGTAGCGAGACTACGTTAATGATCGCGGGATGTATCTTGCAATTTTCCTCCTAATCAGATATCATATTCTCTATGGGTGACTAGCTCAGTTGGTTAGAGCGCTTGGTCGACATCCAAGAGGTCACAAGTTCAAATCTTGTGTCGCCCACAAAAAAACCCCACTTATGTGGGGTTTTAAGTTATTATTCTTCGGGATCCTCGTAGAGACCACCATCTTCAAATTGATTTTCAGGATCATTCCTAAATCTATCTGCCTTGATATCCTTGAGAGAGTCGTTTGCTCTATCACTCATTTTCTTTGAAAGTTTATCTAGGGTTTTATTTGTATTCTTGAGTAGAGATGGCAGAGTTGCTGTTACAATTGCTTGCGCAATCGGGTGCTCGATTTGTATATCTGTAATTCCTCCAAAGATCGCATTGGATGACTCATTGATGATGTTTTGTGTATTAAATGCTGGTTTTTCGACGTTCCCGTCTTCATCCTCTTTTCCAAGCGCTCCTCCGGCAGCTGAGGCTTTTAGCCTTGCTTCTTCCTTAAGCTTTGCAAAGGCTTCGTCACGCGCTGCTCTTGCAGCTATCTTAATACCTTCGGGATGGTTATGGATATTGGCAAAAACAGAAGCAAAGCAGTTAAAGGACGGTTTGTTTTCTGTGTCTCCAAACATTTGAATTTCACCGTCTTTAGACAAACAATGATCTGAAATGTCTACACCTCCTGTTTCAATACTTTCCCTAGATTGTCCGCTCCCAGCCCTCACCGCAGCTATCCGTAAAACGGCTTCGTATCCCCCGCTGTTTGAACCTGTTGGAGCGTTTGGGTCTGGACTTGATTCGAAGGTGTAGTTGGCCTCTGTTTTTCCATGAAGAACTGCTGTGAGAAATGTCTCCAGTTCTTCATCAGCTGCGATTGATGGCTGAAGAAAAAGAAAGTCTTCGTAGTTCCTAATGTATGGGGATGCCACGTCAGATATTGTTTGCAGTATGAATCTATTTAAAGTTTGAATCCCAATGATCTGCAGTTGTGCCTTTGCAACTTGATAAATAATGTCCTTAATTTCCTGCAAGATTGCTAGTGAATAATTTGTAGCTGCAGTTTCAAACCATATACCCGCTTCAACCTTTCTAACAGGTATAAAGATCAGTAGCGCTATGAGAAAAAATGATAGTAGTTTTGTTTTCATCTTTTACTGTTATATTATTCGACTTCAATTTCTTGTTCCTGTTCCAGTTCCTGTTCAGTTTCTATTTTTTCACCCCTGTCATCTTCTACTTCTACTTGCAGTTGCTCTGATGGCTGAACTTCTGATCCAGTCTCTAGTCCAATGTCTTCACTTGATATCCCAAGTGAGCCGAGTCTTTCACCCCACCTTGTGCCAATGCTATCAAGGGAATCAATCGCTTCTTGTAGTGAGAGTAGTTCAACGAAGAAAGTAAGGCTTTCGTCTTGAGCTGAGAGCTCTGAGAGGTTTGCTGTAGATTTTTCGATATAAGTGAGTGTCTGAATTACTTCGATGTGCAGATCAAGCATTGATTCGGGAGTTGCCAGATCATAGAGCTGTTCGAGGACTGTAGCTATATCTTCATTTGTTTCTCTAAAATACTCCTTACTTGACGCTCCTAGAGCGATTGCCTCTGCTTTTTGGTATACATCTTCTAGGAGCTCTTCGTCGTCTTCGAAGAAGCCTTCTGGAAATCCGTTTTCAAATATAAATATGAAGGCGGTTGCGTAGTTGATCGTATCCGTAGTTATTCTTTGTTCTCTTTCTTGCTCGTTTAAATTTGCGTAATCTTGCTCCTTGATGTTTATGCGTGATTCGTCAATTTGG
>CALHMM010000051.1 GCA_938034715.1 Minisyncoccota bacterium | reverse complement strand
TTGATGGAAACCTCCGCAAGTATTTCATATTGGCATACGCGTTTCCATAGTGAGCATCTGGCAAGTCCTATGCCTGCCGTAGACCAGTACGATTGTGTACTTATCAGATTGCCGCGTTCCCATGAATATTTTGACTATGTATTGCAGATGGTGTCACAGCATTTAAAATCGCAGGGCTTAGTCTACGTCTATGGCTTGAATGATGAAGGCATCAAAGGTGCAGCTAAGAAATTAAAAGAGTTTTATGGAAATGCAAGCCCAGTCCTCATCAAAAACCATGGGCGCATCGTCTGCTCGCTGATCGGTGAAGATGTAGAAAATTTTACTGCGAAAGTGCTTTCTGATTTCTCAAGTTTGCACACTATAACATACAATGGTCGGTCTTTTCCCCTGACGTATTATCCTGGCATGTTTTCTCATGGCACTCTAGATGTTGGCACTGCTTTACTTTTGGATAGTATCTTACCTACAATCCGACACAATAAATCTAATAAGCAAAAAAAGGAATTTGAGATCCTGGACTTTGCTTGTGGTAGTGGCATTATCAGCGCAGTACTTAGCAAAGAAATAGAAAGTTTGCAATTTGACCTACTAGATAACGATACGCTCTCACTAGAAGCAGCGAAATCAAATGTCTCATCGCACTCTCGTATTATCCTCGGTGACTCTCTCAAGGCATGTACTGATGGTGCGCTGTACAACCTCATTGTTTCAAATCCTCCAATCCATACAGACAAAAACCTACAGTATGAAACGCTTCAGAGCCTTGTTAAGCAAGCTCCCAGGTACCTCGCACCAGATGGGAGACTTGTGATTGTTGTGCAAGCTCGGATCAAGATCGAAGAGGAGATCGAAAAGTCTTTTGATAGTTTTGATGTACTTCGGGAGACGACGAGATTTAAAGTAATACAGTGTACCATGTAGTGTGCTGTAGTTGTACCAATGTAGCTTTTGACGTTTTTACGTCATCAAAAAAGAATTCCAGTCTTCTACTTTCCTTACTGGTTTACTGTTGTCTTTAAGGAATGACACGAAACATAAAATGGATGTCAAAAAGGCCTCAGAAATAGTTTTTCCTGAGGCCGTCCTTGGCACTCTTACGGTTATCGATCGTTTACTAGAAGGCGGCTTCTTAACAGGCGGCTTCTTTACTTTTTTTTCATTCTTACTTCTTAAGATTTCCATTTGTTGCAATTTCTGTGCATCATTTGGTTCATTTTTTGGCATTTACCTTACCTCTCGATAGTTGGTCTTGTGACTTCTGGTAATCTTCCATTTTTTTTAAAAGATTTTGCTCCGCAATATCTTGTAGTCTTCCAGGGTTCATTGCAGTCACTACTGCATACTCACCTCTGAAATATTGCATCATCATTAATTTTTTGGAATCTGTTTCCAAGCAATTTTCTTTTGTCATTACGATCCGCCTGATATTTTGAGACAGCTTCTCGCCTGTGTTGATTGAATTATTACGTATATACATTAGCAATTTTTGTACTACTTGTCAAGCATTTGCAATATGCATGAGCAGTGTCTGTGCATGTCTTTCCATGATAGGTATACCAAAATTGTATTCGAAGATATTTGGAACATGTTTGTCGGTATACCAACAAAAACCGCTGATCACAGCGGTTTCTTGTCATGTACCCCCGGAGGGAATCGAACCCCCATTAAAGGCTTAGAAGTCCCTTGTTCTATCCATTGAACTACAGGGGCGTACATCTGAATTTTTTCCTCTTATTACAACAAAGCGTCGCCGCAGTGGCGACGCATTTGTTATAACAGTGGTGTGCGCTGTGAGGGATTTGAACCCCCGACCGTTTGGTTAAGAGCCAACTGCTCTACCAACTGAGCTAACAGCGCCTAGACTCTATGTTCTCTATCTTAACTCTAAGTGCCTTTAAAACAAAAGCACTCAGATGAGTACAATGTCTAGTATAGATCAAATGTAAGTGTAGGTCAATACAATCACTCCTTTTCCTATTGTTCAAACTACTGCCTGTTTTCGTCTATTTTTCTTCCGATCTGTACAATGCTATTGCTGGCATCTATGATTGTTTCGCCTTGTGGCTGCTTCACTTGAGTCTCTAACGTTCCTGTGGACATTTGCTCTGGCGCGTCATCTCGCTTTGACCCTTCCTCATACTCTTGGCCTTCTTGGTCTTCTTGATTTTCTCTTCTTTCTGGTTTAATTTTTTGCTCTGCAGAAGAATCATCGCTTGCGTTTTCTTCTTCAACTTCATTTTCATCTTCTGGTTGTGATTTTTTTGCTTCATCTAACTCTATAGCTGCCTCTGTTACTGTTTCTGCTATTTGTTCCTCTTCATTACGTGATTTTTCCTCAGTTTTATCTGGCTCTGCATCTCTCTCCTGGGTTTTTGACTCCACCTCAGTTACTACCGATTCTGTTTGCGTATCTGTAGATCTCGTAGTGCGCGGTTCTAGTACATGAATTGCAGTCCAACTTACTTTCGTGTCTTGTACAGCTTTTCCCTTGAGTTCGATTGTAAAGCCTTCTTTTGTGACGTTTTTGGTTGTTACTAGTGCAAAAGTGTCCTGCGCATTAACTGTGACGACTGGTACTTGTATGAACTCGTTTTCAAATTTTATTTCGACTGCTTTATCTCCTTTTTGGATGACAGCAAACCCTCCAGCATCCATATCCCCATACCCTATACGATCCATGAATGTGGCACCAGAGATGAAAACGACTGATTCTTCGAATATTGTTTTGGCTTTAATCAATAGATCCTTGTTGATCAGCCATGCATTTTTCACCCATTGACCGATTTGCATATCGTCGTTATCGACAGATATAGTCGCGTCGGATTTTTGTATCGTTGCGTCATTGTTCACATCTCTGGATGATTCGTATTGTGTACGCTGATCACTGAAGTTGATAAACGCCAGTACAGTACCGTAGTTTGCATCAGGATTAGGACTTTCCGCTGGCTTGCTCAGTGCAGTACCAATCATATATCCATTCCCTTCTGCTGACTTTCTCGCAATACCTGACTCTGATGATAGTTCTAGTAAATCTCCAGACTCGATAGAGTCATCCATTTCTACCTTTACAGGTACGCGTCCACTTAGTGCTACGGGTACTGGCCTCCCTTGTTCCCAGTCATCTCCAGCTCCAATTGTTCCGCCTGGGTCTGTAGAGACAATGCCAAATATTTGACTATCTTGTGTAGATTTTTGCACACCTGCCAGTAGTTTCGTATCATGACTCACTATATCTCCGGCTTCAAGGGAATCGTCATTTGTATAATAGACCTCAGCATAATCAGCCCCAGACTCTACAAATTTTTTCAGTGTTACGGATGTGCCATCTGCAAGTGTGCGTAGTCCGGTATTGTTATCAAGTGCATCACTACGTAGCCGGATCTGATCTGCAGCAGTCAGATCTAATATGACCGTACGTGAACATGATTGCTCACCGTCAGCCGCGGTACGGTGATATGTAAAACACCTTGAACCGTCGACCTCCACAAAAGCTCCAGAGGTGTCTGTCTCAAGCCACCAAGCTGCTGACGAGCGTGTGTTATTTGTTGGGTTATCGGCAGATCCGTCAAAAGTTACCTCATAGAGACCATCCGAATTTACAGTAATCACATTTGCTGCCAGAGAATAGTTGGTGTGTGTATGACGTACTGTGTCTAGATTTATAGTGATGACGCCAGTTGTATAAGCTTGTCCACCCGTATTGTCATAGACATCATATGCGCTACCGATGTCAATCGGCGAAGTGCTTTGACATTCCCACTGTTCAGATGTTGCGTCCCAGGCCAAGACTTCAGCGTCATCGCATCCTCGCAGTAAACTCAATCCATCGGCATTCATCTCCAGACCTGCATTACTCCTATCTGTTGTGGTTGTGCCAGAAGTTGTCACATTTACCATCCCAGTAGCACTAGGTGAACCCGCAATTGGATCGCATGTCACGTCAAATACAGCCAGATCAAAGTTGCTATCTGCACTTACATCCTCAGTGCCGCCATTGTCACCAAAGTTGATATGCATTTCAAATGACGTTGTGTCTTTTGTGATAATATCAATGATTGCATTGGATTGATTGATTTGCCCTTCATCAGTATCATGTGCAGTTGCTTGGATTATGTATTCATCTACTGAGAGCGTTCGCGACAAACCAATTGTATACTCTCCTGCTGCGTTTCTTGTGACAGTCGAGATCACGCCATTTGACTTCCCGACAGACCCATCAGCATTCACTGTCGCTCCACCGAGATAGCATGATCTCGTTGACTCGAGCAAATTCCACTGCGAACCATCCCATATATATTTATAACTTGTGTCAGAATCCTCGTACCAATCGCCGATTTCTACCCCTGCAACTACAGGAGGACCTGCGTTTACGATGTATTGCTGTTCGTGATCGAGCTCACTGAGGTCTGCTGTATTGCCATTGGAAATTGTTAGAATGTTTGTAATGTCGTCAAATGTCAATATTTGCTGATCTGAGAGATCTGTCTGCGCGCCGTCCTCGGCTGTATAGGTCAGAGAGCCGTCAGTATTTTCTACGAAACCTGTGATTGTTTCCTCGATCTCAATCGTGTTCCCCTGACCGTCTGTGAAGGCTCCGATAGGACTCCCCTCTTTTGTACTGGAAATTTCGATTCCTAGTGTCTCGAAATCTGTTTCAGTATTCTCTATAGCGTCCCTTAACTCAATGCATGTCCACTCACTGTCAAATATCAAAAATTCATCAGTATCGCACAGTAACTCTTCAGTGTCTGATGCTTCAGCTGTGGTGAAATAATTGTTGACAATACTTTGTGGTGAAGTGGCGACACCAGCGGATTGAGCAGATTTTTTTTCATCGCGTAATTGTTCAAGAGCTGCAAGATTTTCCAAATTTGTAGTAACGACATCACGTAACTTGTCTTGCGAAACTTCCAACTCCCCCACTTCATCCACGCTTTCTGTACCTGAGTTAAGCACGCTACCGCTGTCTGCACCTATTGGGCGAGTAGAGCACCAGAAAATAGCTCCTATCAACACAATCGATAGGATCACTATGCCAATGAAAAACCCTCTTATAATACGTAAAGAGCGAAATACGACAGCGATAAGGATTCCAATAATCAAACACACAATCGCAACAAACAGCAATCTGTACTGGGGCACAAGATCTGCGCAAAAAGACGTACTTTGAGGCAGGATGAAATACATTATAGCTGCCAGGAAAATACCCAAAAAAACTGTAGTCATTGCGATTAGCGTTGCTGATGCACGTGTCGACTTCAATTTTCTTTCTCGTATTTTATGGGTATTGTCTTTGATCATTGTTTTGTTTTAGCAGGCAACTAGCCTGAGCTCATTGATGGTATTAGTCTTTATTGAATACCTTACAATACATGTAAGGATCATCACTATATTTACATCTTTTGACGATTGAGAGTTTTTTACTCAGTCGTGTAGCAACCAGAAACTTCTCTGGATCATCATGATAGAGATAGAGATTGTCATCTGGTGATTGTGGGATTGCTTCTGCATAACCGTCACGCATCACTTCTTGTAGACAAGCCTTTCCACTGTACTCTTTATTGATTTCACACCATGAGTTTGATAAATTTACTGGTGATTTGTTTTCTCCTACATAATAGAATTGCAACAGCGTAAAAATTTGCCCAATCTCAACTTTCTTTTTTGCATCTATTGACGAGAGTTTTGCGCTTGCGAAGTATTTAAAAAGAAAACCAGTAATGCACGCAATCACAAGAATTACTATTGCAAGTCGCGCTATTCCAGTTGTTGTTTGTGAAGCCATACTTAGTTTTGAGTAAACCATTTTTTATACAAGGTATCGTAAGTGCCATTTTGTCGGATTTTATCAAGGGAATTATTGATTGGTTCTCGCAGCTCACTCCCTAGAGGTAGGGCGATTGCATAATACTCCTGCTCATATACTTGCGGCAAAATAGTAACAAGACCCTTCCCTTGGGTCGATGCAAAATAGCTCATAAGAGCTACGTCGTGAACAGCTGCATCAATCTCTCCAAGAGCAGTTGCTGTAAATAAGCTATCAGGGCTAGCGTAAACTGCAGCGGGGATCTTGTGCTTTCTCAGAAATGCTTGCGATGTAGAACCCCTGGTTGTTCCTACTTTCTTCCCACGCAAGTCTTCGTATGAATTGATCTCATTTGCCGCGCTAAGTACTGAAGCAGAATTGGAGAGACTCATGATGTATAGCGATACACACGAAGCTATTACAATGATCCAGACTATCAATAAGGATTTTCCAGCATTTGTACTTGGCAATGACTTTCCAAAACTTCCCAATGTAAAAAGTGTTCGCATTGCACGGAGCATAGATTTTTTGGGTTTATTTCTTTTGCTTCGACTTTCTACAATCGCCATTAAGTAGATCGTTAGCCAAGAGTAGACACTGATTGTTATTAAAAGCAAAATACTTTGTGCGGTAGAAAATGATTGGTAAAAGTATTCAAAAGGCTTCTTCTTCTGCGTCATTATCTGTAGTCCACTGTCAAAAATTGGATCTGAGAAATCCATCAATTCTGCTCGATCTTTGGTTGCAGAAATATTTGCAATTGCAAGGTCTGATGTTTGATCCCTTGTGCTCCGTAATAGCTCTACAAAGGATGTAGCTTCATGGTATGTAAAGTCCCATTTGTTATCCCATGCAATTTCCTCCCACAGATCGATACTAAAACCGCTCAGGTTTTCTCCCTGGATAAATACAAATGGCTTTCTTTCAATTGTTTTAACATTCAATTCTTGTGCCTGCAAGTACAGTGGTAATATAAGAAAAAAGATGCTAGTAAATACAATTTTGTGCATATATTCATTGTATCACAGGAACTTTGATTTCCTGTTGATTTATTGAGTTCTAGCAGATACTTTTTTGGTATTTGTTTGGAGATGAGCTGCATTTTTCTGAACCATGTCTTGCAGGATGACTTGATCTCATTTGCTTTTTTTGCTATACTTTTGCAGTATATGGCGACTATCGTTCAACGGTTAGGACACCGGTTTGTGGTACCGGGAATGAGGGTTCGATTCCCTCTAGTCGCCCAGTTATATATCTGAGTCTGATGCACCAATCAAAGCTCTTACTGAGTTAACAGGATTATTTACTAAAAAGGCCCTGTTTTTTGGACTTGATGGTAAATGCTTGGCTGAGGACATCTTTTTCAAATACCTCTGGCACCTCACCCGTCTTTGCGTAGAGGTAAAGAACTGCTCGGAAAATAGCATTGAGCGTACTAGAAAGAATCGCAACGATTATAAACGAGACTCCTAAGAGGCTGGCGCCGAGGATATATCCTAGTATCGTTTTGAATGTAAACATCATTACAATTGATAGGATTAATATCGGAATAAGTGCAATTACAAAGAAGATACCCAAAGAGATGTTGCCGATGAGATTTTCTCCCCACGTTTTTTTGAAGAGGTCAGCGGAAATACGAATTGCATCTTTGGCCTTCACACCTTCAATGATGATCACTGGAACTACGAAATAAGTGGCGATACCCCAGATAACCCCAATAAGTCCAACAATTGTGCTAGAAATCATCTGACCGATTACCCCCAGTCGATTCGAAAGCGTGTCTAAAATCACGCGTAAGATAAGACCGATTGTTGCTGAGATTAATGCCCAAATGAAAATTTCTTTTTTGTGTGTGAGTGCAGCCTGTAATCCACTTTTTACTGTAGGGTCTCCTCCCTGTAAACGCTTCATGATACAAGAGATAAGTGCGCTGTTAAAAAATGCAACGATAAACGTTCCAATGAGATAGTAGAGAAAAAGAAGGATATACCCCGTATATGGTACTGCGCCTTCACTTGCAAAAAAATCTGCAATACCAAAGACCAGGCCTAGCGGTATAATGAGGCCTATAAAGACTAGAATTGATACGATAGATGAGATGACCGGAAACCAAAGGATCTCCTTGTCATAGTTCAAAAGAGTGAAACTACTTTTCAATAGCGACCAGCTCATCGCAAATTTTCCTCTTTTGGCTTGTGTTGCGTGTTGTGTATCTGACAAGAATTCTTCCTGTCTATCATCTATGTAAGTGATCTTAACTACTTCATGGATGTCATTCTCACTGTATCCGGCTTTTTTTAGCTGCCCTATGAGATCATTTTTATCATACTGATCCTTGTATTTTTCAAAATACTCTTGAATTTGTTTGTTCATAGACTTAGCCTTTCATTCTGGAGATTTATTGTGACAAATATATGCTGTATAATATCTTTTCTAGCTCTTTATTTGATTGCAAATTGTTTGTGCCTCTGTGAGTACTCGTTCGAGTTTTGCTCCTCTTACTCCAGCTCTGACAAGAACATCTTTTTTCTCACGGGCTTCCCTACACAAAACAAGATCGTGCGAGACTATGTACTCTTTTTGTTTTTTGGTTAGTGAGGTAAGTGCCGTAATTGGATGCAGTCCCGTTTCCTCGATCATTTCAGCAAGACTATTGCCCACTGGAGCTCTCCAGCTCATCAGCATCATATTATTACACCGCCCGTACTTAATTGCTTCAGACGTAAAAGAAGTATTCGTGATAATCCATACACGATGCAAGTGTTTCTTCTCTTGATCTGCATTTCCTGCGAGACGATCCCAGTAACCTGCTATATCATCGAAGCGTGCCTTCATGTAAAGAGCAGTCTGCACATCACTTTTGTAGCCTGCTCGATTATGGAATTTACATTCTATGACATCATGATTTTTTCCTTTTTGCGCCATTACATCAATCTCATGGCTGACACACTGCCCTCGAATGATTCGATTGGTGGATGTCTTGTACCCTTTAGCGACAAAGAGTCTTCCGACAAATTGCTCGAAAGGATAGCCACTTGGACCGAGGTCTGCAAGAGCTCTTTTAAGATTGTATTTTGCAGCCAATGGCCTTTGCTTCTTTAAGAGCTTGGCGTACACCCTTTTGTGCAAACTTTCAGAAGTTTGATCTTTAACTGATGATGAAAATGAATCAACAATGTCATCTGCGACATCTTTTGGCACACCTGCCCTATGTAATGAACGACGTAATTTCTGTTGAGAAAAATGTTCTTTTTTTCCTGATGATTTGATGACTTTTGCAGTCATATGTTGTTATTTTGTATTTGTTTTACCTCTACCTCTATCACAGTATTTTAGCTGATCATGCACTGATGTATGTAGTCTCTTGCTTCTTGCGCTGTATCAACCAAGTGGAATAATTCTACATCTTTTTCGCTAATTGTTCCATTTTTTTCGAGCATTGTATTTTTGATCCACTCTACTAGTGGTCCCCAGAAATCTTTGTTTACCAGCACGATTGGAATTGGCGACATTTTTCCAGTTTGTACGAGAGTCAGCATCTCGAAGAGCTCATCCATTGTTCCAAATCCACCTGGAAAAGCAATGTAGAACTGCGAGGCGTACGATAAAATTACCTTACGAGAGAAGAAATAGTCAAATGATTCTCCTTCCGTCACATAATCATTTCTACGCTCTGTCATTCGATCATTCCCTGGGAGATTGATATTGATGCCGACACTTTGTCCTCCAGCATTCTTTGCGCCTTTATTTGCCGCCTCCATGATGCCAGGACCGCCCCCAGTAAACACGACAAATCCATCTTTGGCTAGAAATCCAGCAAGCTCTTCTGCTTCTGTGTAGATTGAGGGATCCATGCCTGACCTAGCACTACCAAAGATTGTGACTGCCTTATCATAGTTTTTAAGAAAATCGTGACCTTTCACAAACTCTGACTGAATGCGTAGAATTCTCCACGCCAACTCTCCGTCGAGACTTGTGTGGTGAGGTGTGCCATTGAGGAATTCCCTTTCTCTGTCTAGAGGAATATGCACTTCTTTTCCTTTTATATTAAGGGTCATCTTCTTTTGCTCTTGTGTCATATTTATTGTGTGAAAGCTATTATATTACTATTTTAGCAGAGATTGCTCAGTCTTGCATATTATCACAAGGACTTTCGTACTGCCCTGGCAATAGCTTGTGCATCAATTTCTTCATAAGCAAGAAGCTCCGCTGTTTGACCGCTGCGAGGGGCTTTTCTCACGGCAAGATGTGTGATGGTAACCGCACTACTGTCCAGTGCGGTTCGCACAGCATCTCCTAACCCGCCCTCTGGATAATGATCTTCCACGACGATGAGATTGTGCGTATCTGCAGCAGCTGCGCGGATACTTCTTGCATCAATAGGTTTTATAGAATAAGCATCAATCACTCGCACAACGATATCTTCCTCTTTGAG
>CALHMM010000050.1 GCA_938034715.1 Minisyncoccota bacterium | reverse complement strand
GAAACCGTCGCCGACGATGGCAATACAGAACCTTCAAATATGATCGAAGATATGCTAGTCAAAAGCATCGTAAATGAGTGCTTTGAACTTCTTAGAGAACGAGAGCAAGAAGTACTCATGCTTCGTTTTGCACTCGACGGTGGAGAGAAAAGCTCACTTGAAGATACTGGAAAAGCTCTCGGAATCACAAGAGAAAGAGTACGCCAAATACAGATGGAAGCACTGAGAAAATTGCGAATTAATTTTGAATCGCGTGGATATGGTGCAGAAGTTCTTTCCTCAGATTAAAAATCCAAGAGTCTTTCAAAACGGAAATCTTTCCGACGCCGACAATTACGTCGGTTTTTTCTTTGACATTTATGGGTTAACATGATAGAAATAACGGTAGCTAGTTCTTAAACACAACCAAATTTACCCAGAGGTGTCATCATGAACACTGAAGTAACAAACAGCGAAACAGGCACAAATCTGAGTTTTTCAAAAGTGGACCTAGGCAATGTGAAACCGGTCCGACTACCAATTGGTACAGTAAAGCCTGACCCTGATCAGTCTCGAAAATATTTTGACCTCGATGCAATTGCTGAAATGGCAGAATCGATCGATGGTGAAGGTCAGAAAGAATTTATCGAGGTAGCGCCACCAAATGAAGATGGCATCCATATAATTGGAGGTGGTGAAAACCGCTATAGAGCGCACATTTTAAAAGAAATGACGCACATCTGGGCAATTATCGATCCACGACTTGCAGAGCCCTTAGATCGTCAACTCTCTGGTCTAACTTCAAATATCAATAGAATCCCAATGATTCCACTTGATATAGCAAATGAATTAGCCAAACAGATGAAAGCCAGAAGCATTGGGATAGCAGAGATTTCCAGACTCTCAGGAATCAAGCCTCCAGCGGTGAATCGCTATTTGAAACTAACGAAGATGAATCAAAAAGTTGCTGTGTGCACTCGACCTGACACAGATGAAAGATATCAAGTCTCGTTCAACACTGCCTTGATTATCTGCGATAACATCGATTACCATAAGCAGTGGGCCTTTATGGAAGAGTTAGCCAGTATCGCTGAAGTACAAAGGAGAATCAAGCCAAATATGCGACCAGGGATCTCCAGACGCCTAGTACTCGATAATATTGCAGAATTCAACGAAAAGCACGGCGGCAAACAACCAAAAGCCTCCACAACGCAGACCGCAAAAAACGCAGGTGTTGATACTAGTAAGATTGTTCGCAGTGACGCAGAAAAATTGCTCACGCTAATCTCTCTAGCGATTCCTCTAGGTAATGCAATAGAAAACGTATTTGATAGTGCTACTCCAAGTACGATTAAATCGTTCTACAACAGACTGAGCAGTACCGAACGCGGTCAACTCTCTGACGCTCTAAAGGAGACTACAGATCTCCATGGACTCTCTGACGTAATGCTCGAACAGTTCGATAACAGCAATGTACCTGGACTCTCGACAAGCTTGACCGATAAAAAGAAAAGCGATTTTGCCAAATCACTATCACTTATCATCCAGCTCCACCAAATAACCAAGGGTAGCCAGTAGATATGTCTATTTATTAAACGTACACTTTCGGAGAAAAGTGGCGTTTTTTGTTTGTACAAAGTCAAAACACGTAAACAAAGATGGTCGACAAAAATGGGTTTCTGTGCTAGTCTCACAGTGGAAACTTCCCACACTGACAGGAGACAAGTAATGAATGATGTTTATCAAAAGCTGACCACCAATGATCAGCTCACAGTCGATCAAGTAAAAAGTATAAAACCTTCATCAGTTCTCGTGCAAGGACCAAGCGGTGTCTACCCTGTCTTTGTCGGAGATTTAGAGTCTGTATCCTCACAAGTTCAACAAAAGGCCTCACAAGCCGTGATTAATACTTGCAAAGAAATACAGCGAAACAATGCGCGGCAACGATCCAATGGGATGATCGACGTGGATGCCATTGAGCTGATGACAAAGTGGTTGCACCATCAAGAGATGCTCGATGATCTCATGCCAAACTTTATCATAATCCCCTACACGGAAAAAGGAGTGATCATCACCACAGGCTACCTAGGTACTGCATCAGACGCAGAGATGTTCCAAGCTTCGCTGATCAAAGCAAATACTTCAGCAATCATCATCACAATGCTAGAGAGATCAATTGTCGGTGATGAGACTGAACGACGAGGCATACTACCAAGTACAAGGCTCTGTATAAAATCAGATTGTGGCCAGATCGATCCAGAAACGATTCCAGATCTAAGTAAATTTGAAAATGATCTAGCGATCGTCCAAAGTGAACGCTGTAAGCCTAGAAGGGTTTGAACAAACTCCAAAGCTGAGAGCGAAACAAACAGATGAAAATACCTTCATAGCTAGGAGTAAATACTTCTCCTAGCTAGCAACCAAAAGCACACCAGTTCCCTGGTGTTTTTTTGTTTTTAAGGCGTAAGTCAAGTATTTGACACATCGTAAATAATATGATATAGTATAAGAACATACATAACAGTCGGACAAGGAAATGATCAACTATTTAACAAGCCCTCTTGGATTAGCAATACTCGCTTGCGTCGGATCTGGCCTGCTAGCAAGAAAGCTCGCAAATGGTCCTGGAGAGACACCAATAGTAGTCCTCGTGCCTATAAGCACATGCTTTTGGACTGGTGTAGGCTCCCTCTGGGGCCTCATAAGCTTAGCTACATAAAACATGATCCAAACGGCGCCCAATACAATCGCCTATCCAATAACGAATCATCGTTATTGGGGGCGATTTTTCATTTGCTGGGGATGAGGGTTTCACTACGCACTTCGTTCCCAGCATAAACTTTCAGCCAAAGGCTGATCAACCTGTGGTTGGCAAACTTGAATTAGAAAAACAAAAAAACACCCTGACGGGTGCTTCTTTTATGGTGCTGGCACTATGGGAGGAAGTGAGGAATTATATAAGTTTTAAAACTATGATAGAATCTTGATCTTGACAACTGTGTCTTGATGGTATATATTTGAGTCAGTTGCCACTTAAGGTGGCGCTCACAAAGCATCTAAATTTTGGAGATTTTGTTGAGCATTTCCTTAGTGGTTCTTTTTTTTGCATCCCTCATTATATTAGATTGATTTGTAGCTATACTACTATTTTTGTCAATAACTTTCAATAATTCTGGTATTCCTCGACTTTTGAACTTTTTGACTTTATTCGCATATCGCTGATGAAGAGAGAAACCAATAATGTCAGCCAAAGCTAAACCTGGATAGCAAGAGTATTTGTTGGCAAACTGTATTGATGCAATATTCTCTTTCACATTCAGAGCTTTCTGAGATACCTTACCATCACTGTAGTTATCAGGGTTTTCAGCACTTCTCAGAGCATCTAATATCATCGGATCCTCAAATCTAGATTCCAAGATTATTGAGCCAAGTCTTTCATGAGCTCTTCCGTCATCGCCTTTTTTGTTGTGTGTGGCAAATTCATGAGCTAATTTAGTGACACTGTAAGTATATGGCATGAAGTTTATTTCATTTTTGTCATATTGCGAGATTTTTGCATTTTTGACCATGGACTTTGAGAATCCGAGAGAGTGCATAAAGCTTCTCTTCTTGATGACCGCTGCTTGTATATAAACAGGGAAAGTATTGATGAAGTTTGCAATTTCAATATTGAAAGATCTGGCCTTTGCCGATTCTTGTATGTACATTGAATGATAGTTCCCGTCCTTACCTTGAATTTTCTGAAATAGATCGACAGCGTGAAAATGTTGCCTGTAGTCTATGCCATATTTTCTAAATATATCATCTAAATAGTAGATACTATGGGCATTAGAGAATCCAGAGATTGAAACACCTATAAGAATAAAAAAGTTGCTTCTGCTGTCATTTAGATATGGAGTACCTGTTTCATCAATGTATAGATATCTTCTCGATGATTCATTCATTATCTTGGTA
>CALHMM010000049.1 GCA_938034715.1 Minisyncoccota bacterium | reverse complement strand
GTAATAAAAAGAATATCTTTTTTCATCTCATTTATGAACTGTTATACATTTATCAGCCCCACAGTTATTCCGCATCCATTTCGGTAATCACCTGATCAATCTCTTGCGCCAAAGCATAATCAGCATCTGTGACAGCACCCTCCTCATGTGACATAAGCATAATACTAATAAGTCTTACATCATGGATCATCATATCAGGGTGATGATCTTGCTCTTCTGCAAGAACCGCAATCCGATTAAATAGATCGACTGCACTGCGAAAGTCATCACACTCAAACGTTTGTGTTAACACACCATCCTCCTCTACCCACTCTGAAGTATTTTCCATAGTAATTGCATCAATGAATAACAAGTTACATAAAACAAACAGTCTTTAAAACATTCTCAAACAACGCACTAGCAAACACTGGGATTTCAGAAACGCAGCGAAAATCAAAGCTCAAGACTCAATTTATATGTAGAGTATACATCAGTCTGTTGTAAAAAATTACGCGACGACGAAGAATTGTACTTATTACATAAACTCTAGCCTAGACAATGCGCGACCCCATCAGCTCTAATTTCTTTCCTGCCTTCGTAGAGCCAAGAATTGTTATCACCAGGTCACCTTTATGCAAAAGAAACTCTTTCTGAGCTTTTTCTATAAGTTCATGGACACACTCATCGCGACTCTCTGTCCCATCAAATAAAAACGGGATAATGCCCCACACAAGCGCAAGCTCATTATATGTCTTTTGGCTAGTTGTTGCTACCAACACAAGTCGCTCGGGACGAAAGTGCGACAACATGCGTGCAGTATAGCCACTTTCGCTAAACATGACAATCGCTTGTGCGTCTACCTCCTTCATAAACACATATGCACTACGCGCTACATGCACCTCAGGAGAATCAAAGTCCACAGGCAAATCCTTGCTCACATCATCAACATCATCGTAAGGAGATAGCTCCGTTTGCGTCGCAATAGCTGCCATCGTCTCCACTGTTTTCACAGGAAACGACCCAACGGTCGTCTCAGCACTCAACATCATCGCATCAGCATGATCTATGACAGCATTTGTCACATCTGATATCTCAGCACGTGTCGGACGTGGATTATGCTCCATACTAGCCAACATCTGAGTAGCCACAATGACTGGCTTCACCTTGAGCAAACTCTGCGCAATAATTCTCTTTTGCAACAGCGTAACACCAGTTGGAGACGTTTCAATGCCTAGATCACCACGCGCAACCATAACAACATCCGCCTCCGCAACCACTTCCTCTAGATTTTCAATAGCCTCCTTGCGTTCAATCTTTGCAATAATTTTTGGCACAGTCGCTCCATTTTGAAGAATTTTTTGCATGTATACTCGCAAATTGGCAATTTCATCTGCATTGCGCACAAAACTCATTGCCACATAATCCACGTTTTGCTCCAACGCAAAAGCCAAATCATCATAATCTTTACTCGTCATTGCAGGAAGTGGAATATCTGCATCAGGGATATTGACGCCCTTATTGTTATGCACAATTCCTCCAGCAATAACCTCAGCCAAAGCATGTGTCTCGACAATATCCGTCACACGAATCCGCATCAGACCATCTTCGATGTATAAGTCATTACCAATCGATAAATGATCAATCATCTCTGGACAGTCGATCACAATTGTCGTCACCTCTTCTTGTGTTTTTGCTAAAACTTCCTTATCAGCACTTGCATCAAAAACTCGCACGATCTCACCTTTTTTAAGAGCAACTGGTGCGGCGAGGTCAGTTCTGATATGCGGGCCTTGGAAATCAGCAAGAATTGCAACGCTGTGCTCAGTTTCATGTGCAACTTTCCGCACACGATCCATAATGTCCCTGTGCCATGAATGCTCACCATGAGAGAAATTAAAACGAGCCATGTTCATACCAGCACGTACCATTTCCGTCAGAACTGATATTTCCTGTGTTGCAGGGCCAAGCGTAGCAACAATCTTTGTCCGCTTTGTTTTGATATTTTTCCCCATTACATATTTATTTTTATAGTATTCTCATTATAAATCAAAAAGCATTTCCCTCAAAGAATTTTCATCAATACAAAAAGCACACCTAGTAAAAGATGTACTCCTTGAAACGATAACAAATAAATGCTTCTAGAGAATTTTAAATCCACCAATAAGTGGCATAGCTTTTAATTTACCACTAGCACTAGCTATAATACCCATAATTGAAAAAACAAAAAGTACAAGACTTCCAACAATCCAAATAATTTGCCCAAGTAACGGAACAATGTTTACAAGCATAAGAACCACACCAGCAATCAAAAGGATCACATGCTGATTGGCATGAAACATTGAAAATGGACTCTTCATGTTGTTCATGACTAAAGGAATAAAGAACAGCAAGGGACAAAGATACCCTATGATAGCTATGACTTTCTGCGTACCATCAACTTCCTGAGAGTTTTGCGCGTAGACAGTCTCTTGCTCGTTATGAGTTTCCATACAAATACTTTATATTACAACTTATTTCCTTTCCTCTATAGTATACCACCAAACTTACGTCTGGCTACAGAGCCTCTGCAATCTCATCGAGGATGTGATCTGGCAATCCGTCACCAGGCTTTGTCTTACCAGGATATCGCCAAGCGCTAATAATCTTCACCTTTGTCCGCGGAGCAAATATACCTGCCAACTTCTCAGGAACTGCAATGTCAATTTTTTTTTGTGAACCCTGCGCCAGTTGATACATAACCCAGACCTCAGCACTCCACGTCTTTTCTTTTGAAACTTTATCCCGTCTCGTTGACTGAGGTTGCATAACAGCAATTGTTTTCTCGGCAATACCTTCTTCTGTCCGCAGCGGTCTTCGAATGATGTTTTTAATGCGTTGTTCAGAGAGTCCATAATACCGCATCTTCATCTTTGCATGAGATGTCCACGTATGTAAGTCTGTATCTTTGGGCTCTTTTCTTTCCATGATAATCTTTGTTACATTAAACCTATCATACAACATAGAAATCCAAAAGAAAAAGCCGCACATATCCTATGTACGACCAAAGTCCCTTTTGACTTTTTCACACTTGTTGACTATTTAATCAACCACGCGCAACAACTCATTAATACCAACCTTACTCCGCGTCTTTTCATCCACGCGCTTCACAATAACAGCGCAATAGAGACTGTACTTACCATTGTCAGCAGGCAATGTACCTGAAACCACAACAGAGCCGGCAGGTATACGTCCGTAGGTGACTTCATCACGTTCACGGTCATAGATCCGCGTACTCTGCCCGATATAAACACCCATCGAAACAACAGAGCCTTTCTCGACAATGACACCTTCGACAATTTCAGACCGCGCTCCGATGAAGCAATCATCCTCTATAATCGTCGGCGAGGCTTGCAACGGCTCCAATACGCCACCAATACCTACACCGCCGGAGAGGTGCACATTCTTGCCGATCTGAGCACAAGAACCAACAGTGGCCCAGGTGTCTACCATAGTGCCACTATCGACGTACGCACCGATGTTTACATATGACGGCATCAGTACAGTGTTGGAAGCTATGAAACTCCCTTTACGTGCCATCGCAGGAGGTACAACGCGCACACCAGATTCATGTAATTGATCGGGCGTCATATTGCCAAACTTACTAGGCACTTTGTCATAGAACTGGGTAAAACCGCCTGCCTCAATTGGCACGTTATCGCGCAATCGAAACGAAAGCAACACAGCTTTCTTCAACCATTCATTTACTTTCCACCCACCTCCATCCAATGGTTCGGCAACACGCCTTTCACCAGAATCAAGTTGCTCAATAGCTTTTTCAATGGCCTTTTCAGTCACTGCACTCACTGAGCCGGGGGCGATACTTTGACGATCTTCCCAAGCACTGTTAATCACATTTTCTAAAGTTTGCATTTAACTCTCCACCTTTGTGTTGGTACGAATAGTATCTGCAGATCTAAATGATCGCAGAAATCCAGGATGATCAGGAACACCGCGGAAAAAACAATCGGCAGCCTCTTTTTCCCAATCTTTGATATGAAACCACTTCCCAAGAGGTCTAGAAACTCGTTTATTCAAGAAATCCACAAACACCATAGACCAGTATTTTCCCTCCTCAGGAACAAAGTCCTCAACTTGTCCCTCATGGGGGCAAAGCTGGACCTGCACAATATCGACATCCTCAGGGCGCTCCAGATCCAGAACTGCAAGGATCACTGATTGATTGTCCTCAAAGCTTCCAGAGAAAGCTTCCCTCCAATCAAAATTCTTTTCCATGTTATCTACTCCTTTGGTAAAAACTACTTGAAAAACCAAACGCATTGTAAGGTACAGCACGAACTATGGAAATCTAGCAAAAGATTCTAGATCTGTCCAGTAGAGGGATCTTTATCTGCATCACGCAAAAGCGCTACACGCTTTTCCATAGGCGGATGCGTAGAGAAGAAATTTGTAACTTTAGTATTTTTAAATGGATTGTCGATAAAGAGATGCGCAGTCATCTCACTGGCTTTATCAAGTGTCTTTGGGCTGCCTCCAATTTTTTCAAGTGCACTTGCAAGTCCCTCAGGGTTGCCAGTAAGCATTGCACCTGTTGCATCAGCTAAATACTCACGCTTACGTGATACAGCTAAGCGAAGTAGCTGTGCTAACAAAGGAGCAAGCACGAGCAAACCGATCGCGATCACCACACGGAAAGGATTGCCACCACGATTATCACCGATACGATTCATCTCGCCACCCATACCTGTCCTAGTCAGTCGACCCACCATCGCTAGTGCGCTCGCCAAGACCACAGCAATCGTACCAATCAACATATCACGATTGATAATATGACTCATCTCATGTGCAGCAACACCGCGAAGCTCCTCTTTATCAAGTCGATCTACAATCCCTGTCGTAAAAGCGATCACACTATGCTCAGGATTTCGTCCAGTCGCAAACGCATTCATAGCGCTATCTTCAATCATAAAGATACGTGGCGTCGGCAGACCTGAAGCAATAGCGAGACTATCAACCATCGCATAGAGTTCTCCATGAGTCTCTTTTGTGACAGGTTTAGCATTTGCCATCGAAAGAGCGATCTTATCACTAAACCAGTACGAACCCACACTAGAAAAAATTGAGAAAAACCCAGCTCCTAGCATAATACCAGGCGACTGGAGATAAACAGAAAGCAAGTAACCGACACCGAGAATGACAGAAAAAAATACAGTAAGCAAAATCCACGTTTTGCGAATATTACCTGACTTAAGTGAATTGAGTGATTGCATATATTTTTAGCTACGTTTAAACAGTTAGATGACTGTAAACAGTAGATTACGCATTTTTTGAATCAAAATCAACTTTGACATTCTCCTTCTCAGCCTCATCAATTTTGAAAAATTCCCGCCGCACAAAGCGAAACATTCCCGCAATAATATTACTAGGCACAGTCTCGATACGCACATTATAGTCTCGCACAGTCCCATTAAAATAACGACGTGATGACTGAATAGCATCCTCTATAACACTGAGTTCTTCTTGAAGTTTCATGAAGTTTTCATTTGCTTTCAAGTCAGGATAAGCCTCCGCGACAGCAAAAAGTTTTCCAAGAGCTCCAGTGATGCCGCTTTGCGCCTTGGAGAACTGCGTCATCATTTCTGGTGTCACTTTTGAAATGTCTATATTCATAGACGTAGCCTTGGAGCGTGCTTCCATCACTTTCGTTAACGTCTCTTGCTCATGTTTTGCATAACCCTTCACAGTCTCCACGAGATTTGGTATCAGATCATATCGACGCTTAAGTTGCACATCGATACCACTCCATGCCTCGTCGACATTTGCGCGCAAACGGACCAAGCCATTGTATATACCGATAACCGCAGCGCCAACTGCAATAATACCAGCGATAATCACACCTATAGTGCCCATAATATTTCTTTAGTTCTAATAAACGATATAACATAATAGTACCATTTCTCTCAAAATGCAACCAGTAGCAAAAAGATCTCTATGGTATAATAATTTTAATATGACAACGTTTATCATTGCCTACAAACTGTTTCTCGTGCCGATTATCGTCCTAGCGGCCGCACAAGGAATCAAATTTGCACGATTCACCCTTAAGCATGGCTTAAACTGGGACTACGCCTTTGCGCCAGGTCACTTTCCGAGTGCGCATAGCGCATTTGTCACTTCCCTTGTTGTTATCGTAGGTTACTACCACGGAGTAGAAAGTCCATCATTTGCAGTAGCAACTGCATTTGCTGTTATAACAATTTATGACGCTATGCGTGTCCGTATCAACATCGGTCTCCAAGGCAAAGCGATCAACAAGCTCGTCGCACAACTCGACGACATTGAACACAAGGAAGATTTTCCTAAACTTAAAGAACGCGTCGGTCACTACGCCAATGAAGTTGCGGGCGGCATTGCCGTCGGCATACTCATAACTTTTTGTTCGATATGGATCATTGAAACTTTGTTTGTGCTACCATAAACTACTTTCACCTTTGAGGAGAGTCCGTCATGTATGAATTCTGCGAGTTCTGTGAAGGAACGGGGATGACAGATGAATCAAGTTTTTGTGGAAACTGTAAGCGAGGATCAGTGAAACAAGCAGTCTATTTACGAGCGATGAGACGACCTCGAAAAAAACATAAAGCGAAATCGCAATGCAAACGAAAACCCAAGAAGTAAAATAGCGCGAAGGCCAAAGAGATTAGCCTTCGCGTCTTTCTTTAAAGAAATCTCTCACAACATTCCGATCATCCCAAGGAATTTTCTTAAGATCTTTTTCAACAATTGCCTGCTCCGAACCTTTCCCGGTAATCAACACGACATCACCAGAGCCTGCGCTCTCCAGAGCCTTGTATATAGCCGCCCTACGATCGAGGATTAAAAACAAATCGTCCGCATCACATTTCCCCATATCACGTGCACCTGCAGCCACATCTGCGATAATCCCCATAGGATCTTCATCATAAGGATCTTCATTGGTAATGATTACCATTTGCGCTTTTTGCCCTGCGATCTCTCCAAGCATTTTTCGTCGCGACACATCACGTCCACCACCAGTACTACCAAGCACATGAATAATCCGACTTGGCTTCAACACATCTATAGTCTCATAAAGTTTTGTAACTGCTACCGGCTCAAAAGCGTAATCCACGATCACACTAAAGTCCTGCCCAACTGAAATACGCTCCAGACGACCCGGGATACCTTCAATGCCCTCAAGACCTTTTTTGATGTTACGAGGCGACAATCCAAGTGCTCGACCAACGCTCCCAGCTGCACTTGCATTGAGTGGAGTAAAATCACCCAAAAGCTGCAATTGAATATCCGTCGTATCAAATCCAAAAAGCACACCAGTAGAAGTAGAACTCAGGGTACTATAATGCACATACTCAATGTCCAAGTCTACAAATTTTGTATTGTGAGCTGTAAAAACCACCTTTCTCAAATGGGGAAAATTGAGAAAATCCCTTACATGCTCATCATCTCCATTAGCGACGATTGTTTTTGGTATTTTCACATGCTCTTTTTGGGAGCTGCGTGCTATATGAGAAAAAAGTGAAAGCTTCGCGTTCTTATAATTTTCAAATCCACCGTGAGATTCAATGTGCTCAGGATACAATCCAGTAAAAACAAAAATATCATAATTAATAAACCTGTGGCGAAACTGCACAGCACCTTCCGATGTCGTTTCCACAACGACCACCTCACACCCATTGTCGACCATCCTGCGTAGCATACGTTGCGTAAAAAAACGCCCAAGCATAGTCATCTTCTTATCATTGAGCCACTCACGTTGCCCATCGCCAAACATTGCTGTAGAGGTATAACCAACTTTCATATCAGCACCTTCAAGCATCTTTGCAATCATGTAAGTCACAGTAGTTTTCCCTGTTGTACCTGTCACACCTACAACAATCACTTTCTCACTAGGAAAACCATAAAAAGCAGCTGCGAGATAGTTAAAAATCAAATGGTAATAAGGCTGAAAAAAAAGAAAAATGCTCTTAGGTATAATCTTCTTTATAAAAACTAGTGCTGCATCCACAAACATTGAAATCAAATAATTACCACTCTCTCAAGTATAAACAACATCAACAATAAATAACAGAAAGATATGCACTACCGCGAGAATGAGGTCCGACACTTTTGCAAAAATCGGTACAAACGATAACGCATTGGAGAGAAAACAATATCCCATGAGCCCGCTGTCACTGTGGGAGGTGTTTTGGGTGCAAAACCATTTTTAAAACGTGTAATGCCAGCCTTTCCCTTGTCATTCGTATCCGGGAAAAAACCTCCAAAGTCATAATACTTATAACCCTCCGATCGAGCGTCAAAAATCGCCTGCCACTGCAAAAGAAATGGCACTCCCACACTTGGATGAGCCCCACCAAAAGCCCCATGGAGATACGTAGCTGTATCCTCATAATATGTAACGATGTTGATTGCTACGATGTCTTCACCAAATTTTCCAACGTACAGTGCGATCGACTCAGGCGGCAAAATAGCAAACATCAAACCATAGTGGTCGTAAGAATGAAAACGCACACCTTTCCTCCGTGCTGTTTCTTGCACTAACCCAAAAAATACCTTCAAATACCGCTCAAACTCATCATCACCAAAACGATACACCTTCACACGCACACCCTTCTTAAGAGCCATACGGATGTTATACCTCGTCTTTTGCTTCATACTCAAAAGAAGCTCCTCCTCCGGGGCGCTGATCTCCATAATAAGGTTTGATTCAGGTTGTGTGTCATGCGGCGCTTTCTCGACACAATAACCGATCTGACGCAAAGCCTCCACGTCTTTGATATCTGCAAAATCACCGCGCACCCACCCACATCGTAAGTCATGGGCGACTGCTCGTACTTCTTCTATATAATCAGTCATTACGCCAAACGGAACTCTCGCCATGTAACCATAACGTCCCACAATCTTCAATGTCTGCACAACACCAAAAAGCGCGCCGTCGCGAACATCAAAAGTTTCCTGCCCCTTTGCATGCAAAAAAGCCGTCCATCGCGCACTTTGCAAAAGACCGCCTTCAGGTATTTTTTTGGGAATATCCATAGTTCATATAGTATCGACCAACGTCGAAGTAGTCAAACAAAAATCGCTCACAAAAAGAAAAAGCCCAAGGGAATTTTCCCTCGGACATCCATGTCCAACCCCGTAGCAATCAATGCTATTGACGATGGTTATGTTTACCTGGTTTTTTACGAGGCATCTTCCGAGGTGCGAAATATCCATAGCACCGAGGATCTTGCTTGCCACTACTGTGACAGTACGGCGTGTTTCGCAATCCAGCAGATTGACCTCTCTGGTCGCTACTACCACCTCTCAGATTTTGACTACCATTATTTAGACAGATATATCCTTTACTTCCTGAAAAGCAGCCAGATATACGCAC
>CALHMM010000048.1 GCA_938034715.1 Minisyncoccota bacterium | reverse complement strand
CGTGCAGTCCAAGATAAGATTAACTCTCCTAGAGCACTCGAACAGTATAATATTCGAGCAAGTGAGAAGACAAAAAATGACTATGGCCATGCCGGAGTAATCGCTGATCATTAATATAGCCTATGAATCTACAATCTAAGGAAATTTACCCATTACTTGTAAGTCAGGAACATGGTGTCCCTGATACGCCTGAAGTGCGTGAAAGTATCTGGACGAAGGCGCGGTCTTTACCGCAAGAAGTCCAAGACTTACTCCTTAGTGATGAGATAAAGATCTACATACTAGAGAAATCACAGGAAGCAGGGCTTGATCTTGATTCAACTGAGCAGTTTTCACGATTGGTTCGAGCGTACTTCTTTAAGGAAGCTCCAGTTGAAGACATAGCAAACGGTGTGGGCGCAGTTTTTCAGAAACAAATAGTATTTGGACAGACTATCCTGGCAGAGATCGAGAGTATACACATTTCAAAAGATCCTGCCGAATCGCAGGTTACTCAAGAAACCTCAGCGGAACCTGCCGCCAGTGAGTTACTTACACTTGAGGCTGCTTATGAAAAGTATCCACAAGTACTTAAACAGCTCGTGACAACAAACAAAATTGTTTCTAAGCCGTTCCTCAATCCACTTTCTCCAACTGTAGGAAACTGGATTGCTGTCTATGAGAAGATCAATGGCGTAAAGAAGCATAGTACGCTTGAGAGAGGAGACTTCCTTTACAGATCTCAAGCGTGTAGGGCTATTAGCGATTTTGATCGAAATAAGCTTTCGCAGCTTTTAAGTGCTCGCGATGAAGACACGACACTCCTCTTTGATACGCAAATGGGTGGGATATTGTGGCAGAAAAAGTCTTCAGTTGCTGCTCCAACACAGCCTGCTGAAGCTGTATCGTCTGCTGAGAAGATTTCCCAGAAAGCTCCAGTTGAGGAGACAACCTCTGTCGCAACAGCGACCCAAGGAGAGTCTATCGATGGAATGGGAGTTAAGAATGAGCCTGCCCAGCAGGAAGTCAGCGATGCAAATCATCCTTTCACACCAAGTATTTCTCGAAGACATACCTCAAGCCACTTAGGGGAAGAGCCTCAGATTGTTACGAGGCCACGTATGAAGCTTGGAGCGTCTGGTTCTAGTGCGCCAGAACCTAAGCCCCTAGAGAATTCAAGCAACCCTACGCAGGCACAGAAGAGTGCGCCACAGCTGGTAGGCAGTGCTCGTCAGCATCCTTCTAGTACACCTCACGCAGTGACCGCACCAAGTCCAGACTCTATTCAACAGCCCGGCACTCAAGAAAAGAAGGGGAGTTCGTTAGCAAGTGGCAATACCTCTGAAGATTTGAAGGTTAATTTTTCTTCAGGACAAACCTTGCCAGCAGAGAAAGCCAAGGACCAGACTGAGGCGACGATACCAGAGAAAACATCTGAGCCAAAAATGCCAAAGAGGTCACCATTTCACATCGATCCGATGGGGAGAGGTAATTAGTCAGTTAACATTTCAGCGAATTTATCTTTTGCTTTGTTTTGGATAGTGTCGAGGAATTTTACTCGAGCTCTCAGTAAACTCCTCATTCTAACTCAATCTTTTCTCGCATGGACTTCACTCAATTGATCTAGTTTTGAAATAAGTAATTACCTTTATGCAACAGGTACCACAATTTATTGACATCCAAGACAAAGTTGCCGGTAATTTTACATGGCAGCAGTTGGGCTGGTTCGTCGGAGCTGGGGCTATCCTTGTTTTTTTGTGGCAGGTTTTTGAGAAGCCAGCTTTTTATACAAGCGCCGTCCCAATTATCCTGATTACGGCAGTTTTTGCCTTTTATCGTCCGCAAGGAATGCCATTTGTGTCTTATGTTCGATACGCGCTGATCTACTTCTTTCAACCGCGACTTTTTCTTTGGCAGCGGGAAGTGCATGTTAGCAAAAATGACTCCAAACAACACAATCAAATTAGAGAGTCGCAGCAGCTACCTACTACAAAGCGAACTGTGTCAGCTGAGGATATCGCTTCTCTTTCTCAAGCTCTTGACAGCCATGGTGAGAAAACGAACGCACGACTACAAGAGATCCTAAAGGAAACATCTCAGCGCAAAAGGTCAAACTCAAGTATATTGAGCAAAATAAAAAAAAGGACTGTCTCCTCAAAAAAGAAGAAAAGCAATACTCCTAAAAAACAATGATTTCATGCCAAGGATTTCCTTTTCAGTTATACGGAAATCTAGTACACTGTAGTAAGTGTATCAGTGATGTGTTTGCCAATAATAAGGATATGCTTAGGATGATCGCTTGATGTAATACTGAGCTTGAAAGCGTTTCTCATATCATACACTATTGATCGATTCAAAAAACAAAAATGGAAACTCTGACTAAAAATGCCAAAGGTGCTTCAAGTACTTTGAAGTACGTGGATATCAAAGCCATCGAAGACGGAGTAGTGATACTCAAAAATGGCACACTACGCGCTGTGATGCTTGTATCATCTATAAATTTTGATCTCAAGTCGACTGCAGAGCAGGATGCAATTATTGGCGGATACCAGAATTTTTTAAATTCTCTTGATTTTCCAATTCAGATTATGGTGAGTTCACGCAAATTGAATATAGCACCATATTTGAATCTCTTGGGTACTGTTGAGAAGGCTCAGAAAAACGAGCTTCTACGTATTCAAACTACCGAGTACCGCAATTTCATCAAGAACCTGACCGAGGTTACAAACATTATGAGTAAGTTTTTTTACATTGTTGTGCCTTTTTCACCAGTTGAAAATGGTGACGCAGGCGTTCTCAATAGAATTTCTAGTATCTTAAATCCTCGCGGCGTCATTGCTGAAAATTCTGAGCTTTTGGAAACATATAAGAACCAATTGTGGCAGCGTGTCGATCATGTTGCCTCTGCATTGGGTGGTACTGGACTGAATTTTACTGCGCTCACAACAGATGAGCTAATAGAGTTGTACTACAACGCTTATAATCCTTCTGTCTATGCTCAATCAGCTATAAAAGATATTAGTAGTACGGAACTCACACAGTCACCATAGGTAACTAGTACTTGTGGTCAAATAATTATTCTAAAGTAATCTCCGTGTTGTTTGGAAAAAAAAATTCTATTGAAGATGACTTAATGGCTGAGGAGCGGATCTATCAGCAAGGCGTTGCTACTGTGCGCGGACTTATAGCACCAAGTGCAATACAAATCCAAGCTTCGCAGGTGCAGGTTGGTGACACACTTTCTACAACTGTCTTTGTTATTGCTTATCCTCGATATCTCAATAATAACTGGTTCTCGCCAATCATCAACATTGACTTCCCGATGGATATCGCGATGTTTATCCATCCAGCGGAAACTACAGTTGTCCTTAAAAACCTACGGAAGCAAGCGACACGATTGCAGTCTCAAATAGACATCGAGGCTAGAGGCGGGAAGATCCGTGACCCGCTCAAGGAAGCAGCTCTCGCAAACGTTGAGGACCTCCGAGATGGCTTACAGCAGGGAACTGAACGCTTCTTTCGCTATGGTATTTATATAACTTTTTACGCGGCAAACGAAGAGACACTCCGTAAAAATAAAAACGAAGTAATTACAATCCTCGAGGCGCAACTTGTCTACACTAAAAGTGCAACGATTCGTATGGATCGAGGATTCATCTCTACACTGCCATTGGCGCAAGATACACTAAACGTGGGGACAAACCTAAACACTGGGCCACTTTCTACTACATTTCCTTTTGTTAGTGCTAATCTCTCTTCAAACGATGGCATCCTTTATGGTATCAATCGTCATAATAATAGCCTTATACTTTTTGATCGATTCAACTTGGAGAATGCCAATATGACGATCTTTGCGAAGTCTGGTGCTGGGAAAAGTTATTTTGTGAAGCTCGAGATTTTGCGCTCGATGATGTTTGGGACCCATGTTATCGTAATTGACCCAGAAAATGAATACAAACATCTCTGTCAAACTGTTGACGGAAGTTTTATAGAAATTTCACTTGGATCTTCTGTTCATATCAATCCTTTTGAGCTTCCAGACGTCCCAGAGGGTGAGCGACCTGAAGATGTTTTTCGCAATACTATCGCGAGCTTGATTGGATTAATGCACATCATGCTCGGAAGTCTCTCACCTGAAGAGGATACCGTTATCGAGAGGGGCATTAGGGAGGCCTACGCCATCAAGGATATTACTGAAACTAGTGATTTTTCTTCATTTGGTCACAATGATTTTCCTGTCATGTCCGACCTCAAGCAAATCCTAGAGAGTATGGAGGGTGGCGAATCCCTTTCTAGGCGTTTAGAAAAATACACAGAGGGTATTTTCGCAAACTTTATAGATAAACCAACGAATGTTGAGGTAGAAAATCAACTTATTGTTTTTAACATCCGAGATCTCGAGGAAGAGTTGCGACCTATTGCCATGTATCTCGTTTTGCAATTTATCTGGAACGAAATGAGAAAGAACCTTACTAAACGACTTGTAGTTGTTGATGAAGCATGGATCATGATGCAAAATGAGGCAGCCGCATCATTTATCTTTGGTATTGCTAAGCGATGTCGTAAATATTACACTGGACTAACCACCATAACGCAGGATATTTCTGATTTTCTTTCTAGTCGATATGGTAAGCCTATTGTCACAAATGCATCATTGCAATTATTGTTGAAGCAATCACCTGCGTCCGTAGATCTTTTGAAAGAGACTTTTTACCTGACGGATCATGAAAAGTTTCTCTTGCTAGAAAGCGGATTAGGTGAGGGGATATTCTTTGCAGGTCCCAAGCACGCTGCAATCAAGGTCATAGCATCATATAGTGAAGATCAGATTATCACCTCAGATCCTCGACAGCTTCTAGACATCGAGAAGGCTAAGGCTGATTTCGATGAGTGATTCAGAATTATGCAGACACCGCTTACATTTTTGATTTCATGAAAATGAGCAGTGAAGATTAGAGTGATTTCCTTATCTCAAGTAATACTATGGCATTATCAAGTTCATTTCAGGGTATCCAGGTAGATCACACTGTCGAGCGTGAGCGTGAGCGAGCACTTGCAGCAGAACGCAGAGAAGAATCCCAGGCTAGGCGTCAACAAAGAGCGCAAGATCGAGGTATGAGTGTGGACGAATTTAGTGCAAAGACGAAGGATGAGATAGCAATTCTTCAACAAAAACTCTCTGCGATCAATAATGCCAGCGATGTGTATTATATAATTCTTATACTATCTGCTGTTTTTAAGTCTGCTATGACAATAATGACGATTATTCCAGTTATAGGGATTGTTTTTTCAATCGTTACATCCTTATTTCTTATGATTTTAAGTGTTGTGATCCTATTTGTCGCAAAGGCCTCAGAGCCTGTTAAAGTTCACAATCGTTTTTATGTGCGGTTGCTTATATTACTCAAACTACACCTCTTTGATACTTTACTCCCTCTATTGTCCTTCTTTTTCCCTATGGCACTTGCTAGCACAATTGGCATATACTTTCTCGTGAAAAGGGACCGACGCAGGGAGAAGAGGCGCATTGAAAAAAAGCTTGTAAAACTTGGTGCGATGCTTGAGGCGTAGTTGGGGGCTCGTTGCGCGACTATAAAGCTGATACTTGTTTCAAAAGTATTACGTATTTATATTTTGAGTGTGGTATAATTTGGGTACATTTACTTTCGCTTTTCATGAATTTCTCACTTTCTAGAAACAATATTGTATCACTTGCATTTGCTAGCATATGCCTTGCGTTGTTTGCATATTTCCCAACAAGGGAAAGTGTCTGGGAGGATGTTGCGACGATGATTTCATTCTTTGTTATTCTTCCAATACTTTATGTAATCTTTATCCTCAAGGAGTCCGTGCGAGAATTTGACTTGTCGATACCTCATTTCACGAAAGTCTTCGCGCTCTCTACCTGCTTTGCTTTGCTGGTTGTGGTTCTTTATGCGGTTGCGATCTTTTTTTCACCTTACAATGAAAGCTATATCACTGATATTTCGCCTGTTTTCCAGACATTTAAAGGCTTCACTCTCTATCATGTCGCATTTATACTACCGGCTCTAGTACTTGTTACTTTCTTTAGCGAAACATTCTTGAGGGTTTTGCGTTTGCCTCGTATTTATTTCTTGGTTTTCGGTGGAATTTCATTTACCCTGATCCTTATTTCTTTGTTAGGTCTCCCGCCGATTGCGTCACCAATTTTTGCATTGCCATTTATGATTTTATGGTATTTCAAGACAGAAAACATCTATTCGCTGATCTTTAGCGTATTTATCGGAATCTTGACCTACAATGTTCTCATTGCTAAAGCCCTATTAAACTCAAAGATATGATGCAAATACTCCAAAAAATTCTTATGAAGTTACTTCCTAGAAAAGTATGCTTTAGTGTTATAGCATTTGTACAGGTTACACTTATGCTTATAGCACCACTTCACATCGTAGATGCTGGTGTTCGCGCTAGCGTGCAAAAAGCACTGCGAAATTTTGCTAGAGATGACGCTGGTGTAAGTGATGGTGATTTTTCCCGTGCTGGGGTGCAGTCAAAGAAACAGAATATTCCAGAAGTGGAGATCGTGTTTACCAACACAGAGGGAGATAATTATACAGCTGTAGCGCAAGTAACAGGTGTCGTAAACCCAGCAGATGCATACTATACCTGGTACATTAAAAATGATGAGTTTGATCGTACTAATAAACAGCCACCACTTAGGCCAGGTGTTGCAGATAATATTGATCCCAATGTTCCATTAGAGCAATTACCATCGTCGTATTTCTACAATCGAGATGAGCTCATACCGGGCGCAGAATATATGGGAGATTGGCCTTATCAAGGCAAAGATTGTACTGGTGGTGAATTTAATGGCGTTGAAATAAAGCGTTGTATCAATTTTCAGATGGACCGCTATAAGATTGCGGCTACCAGAGCACACATTGCTACGAAGTTTGACCTTACACGTTTTGATAGTGAATTTAATTCCCCTGGAGGAAATGGCGACTTTGTAGTGACCAATGATGAGTTTCCCTTAGTTGATAATGACCTCGATAACGCTAGCGTTCCAAATCGTGCAGATGACCCAAATACTGAAAGAGATGAGAGCTTAAGAGTGCCCATAGATGATGATAACGATGGGGCGATTGCTCTGGTTGGAGGAAGTGATAACTATAACGGTCGTGAAAAAATTGTTGATGGTCAATTAGATTCTAGGGGTAATGGAAATGCAGATAATGATAATTATTGCTATATCTATGACAATACGTCAGGCGTGTCGTATGAGTTGGTTCAGAGTGACACTGATTCTGGATTTTTTTGTAACGGAGAGAGAGTAGGTACTGACGACGAGAACTGGACCGTAGAATGCCTTCTTTCTGAGACATTTGCGTCGTGCCAGGCTCCAGGTGAATCTATAAATGAAGTGAGTGTAACTACGACCATACCTGATGACCCTGACACCCCAGAGGACGAAAGCTTAGAAAACGTAGCGTCTAGCTCACAAACAGTTCCCACACCTATCAACAAGGAGCTTATAAGCTGCGAACGCTCACCGAGCGACCTCATATGTTTATACCAACCTCCAAGTCTTCAAAATGGACCAGGGGGATCGTTCTCGTACTGTAAAAATGGTGGTGTCCCTACATGCGTGCCAATTGCAGATGACACTTTAGGACTTCAAAACCAGATCGTTACAGCGAATTCTTGTACTGGTTCAAGATATTATGAGATTCTTTATGAGATTAATGAGATCAGAGAGGGGACAGTGACTCCAACAGACCCTGACACTGAAGCGAATTTACTTGCTGAGTTAGGAGAAATGGTACCTGATCAAGATGTCAATGACGCAGCTATTTTTGACGCTCTCCTTGAGGACGCACGAACCTCTACAATAGATAGAAATAGCTTTCCATGTACTACTCAGGTTGGTGATGGGAATCAGCTGGTCCCAGCTATTGCCGACGAATATGGACTGGTTCCACCTACATGCAAAATAGGTCCTCCAAACACACCGAACAAGGGCACTGGTGAGCTGTATTCAGAAGAATCGGGACTTGTAAACACCTGCACAGAAAGTATTCATCTTGCGCCGTTTCCTTTCACAGATGATGTCAATAAGGAAAGCTTGATTGAAGAAAACCCAGGATTTATCACAGGAGATGGCGTTTTTGGTCGCGCGGAAGAAAAATTTTGGGGTACGAATCCTGAAAATGCAATTACATTTGGTGAAAATGTCAATGACGAGGAATTCATCATAGGTAAAGGTCTAAACGAATTTACTTGGAAGTACGAGGAAGGAGACGAGATCGGTGTCGTCGTTGAGGCGCAAGGACTGTCCTCTACGCTTCATGACAGTCAAAATCCTTTTGTCTCGTTTGTCTTTATGAAGTTTGGCTGTGAGCCCCAGAATCTGAGTTATTACACTGAGATCGTACGCAACAAGAATGTGACATTTCAAACGGCAGATATGCGTCGTAGTGACCTCAATGCTTGCTTGTACGAGAACTTTGCAATTCCTGGCGATGTACAAGAAAACAATAACTTAACCGTTGAGATCGATGCACCTGAAGGCACGATCATCAATAATCAAGACTTTATTATTGAATTTGAAGCGACAGCAGGTAATGAGAGTTCGAGTCTCACAGAAGGTGAAATTACTGAAAGGTCAGTGTTTGATTGGAAAATTCATTATAGTCCAGGAGAGCAAGACCCTAATAGCCAGAATATCCGCTGGAGTCGCTTTGTGGATTATAATTTGAGTCAATCGGATCCAGAACTTTTTGCAGAACGTATGGGTATGCTTGAGCTGAATGAGCTGAAAGCTGTTGGATTAAGCAAGCTAGAGATGAAGGCAAACTTTGATACGGAGGAGGGGTTTGAGGAAGGGCTGATTCGTGCCACTGTAGAAGTGAATGCACCAACTGACGATCCAGGGGTGACAATTTATGGTCGGGCTGAGAATATTGTTTCGATAGCCTCTCAAACAAGGCCACAATTGTTCATGTATCGTGTAAATACTGATAATCTCCCCATTGATACATTGGAATTCAACGATCTCACTCGCATCTGCGACTCAGTAGGAGCGCGATATGAGGGAGATGATCTTCAATCCGATGGTGACAATGATGAAAGTGCTCTCACAGATCGAGATACCTACATTGCTGAGGATATCGCTTGTAGAACATTTCGCAATGAGATCCTAGCATTCGAAATTCCCGATGTGGATGATCTCGGTTCAGATATAGAGCCTGAGCAGGTTTCTTGGGAAGTGAATGGTGAGCGAATTTCCTGCGACACTACACTCGCTCCAGAACTGTGTCAACAGAAACCACCTATTGTGTTTTTGCCATCTGTCCAGCGTGATGGAGAAATACAGACTGTGACTGCGTCGACGAGTAATCCTGGTGCTGGTACTGCAGCAAACGAAACTTTTTCGCGTAGCTTTGTCATCACACCACCGAAAGTAGTGTTTGAAGTTGTCCCAGGAGATGACACCATACAGGCACAGGAATTGGGTTCATTTATACCAACCACCGGCGATGAGGAGTCTGCGAAAGACAACGTCGAATTGAGCAATACAGTATTTGTGAGAAATCAAAATACCTTTCAGATCAAAGCCAAAATCGACCCGCCTCAGCTTGAGGATTATGCTGAGTCGGCTACTGGATCAGTTGCGGGGACTACTGACGAACGAGTGAATGTGACTTGGGATTGGCCTGGTCGTGAGGGTGATCAAGGCGTCTCAAATTTGATTGAAACTATCACAGTGCCAGAGCCTTTAGTGGAGAAACCGGTGACAGTTAGTGCTCGCGTGACAACATCTACACCACAACCGATTCGCGATCTGCTTCTGACGAAATTTAATGTAGATCAGTATAGCACCTCGCCATTAACCACTGAAGCCGAAGCGATTGTCCATGAGCCTGGTTACTCTACAATTGCTTACTTGAGTGATGATCAGTACAGGGCATACGTCAAGGGCAATGCAGATCGGAACAAGACATTTACCGCTACTGTTTTTGGCAATACAGCCTCGTACCTTTTGTTTATATTGAAAATCTCTCTCACAATCGGTCTCATACTTTTTATTTCATCATTTGCAATGGGCGGTGTACCTGTGACGGATCGCAGGAGGCGGTTATAGAGTATATCCTCAACCCTACAAACTCGAGAGAGTCCACCTTAAGAGTGGGCTCTTTCCGCTAAATGATCTATCAGTGCTATAATGAAGCAAACATTCTCATGAAAAAAATTTTTTTCTTATCTCTTATTCTACTGGCACTGACAATTATATTTTTGTTGGTGTACAATTTCATATTCAAGAAACCTGCGCAAGTACATGAGGTAGATACACCGAGCATTGTCGATCAAATGCCGACGCCGACGCCAGCTGCTACTGAAAAAAAGTTATCCCTTATTACTGACGTAAATACTCTGTCTGCTACTCTTTTTGGAGAAGATATAAGATATTTTGATGAAGAATCTGGTGTTTTTTCTCACATGAGTATCCGCGGTACTGGGAAAAATGAAATCTATAATCCACGACTACCGATTGGGGACGTTTCATGGTCTCCTAGTGGATCTAGCGCTGTAATGTCTACAGATGATGGTTCTCAAATGGCTTTCTACAATGGTGAGACTAAACCTCTTCCACGAAATGCTGAGTACGCATCTTGGTCACAGGAGGAAAGCAACGTATTATATAAAGCATACGATGAGATCACTAATGAAAGAACCCTTCGTGTATTTGATATAGAAAAAAACAGTGATCGTCGTCTCGCTGACATACCTTTTCGCCGCGTACTCTTTGGGCAGATTCCAGAATCGTTTGTTGTGGCTTTTTGGCAAGAATCTGACAGCTTCACAGCCTCTGAGCTTCGTAGTGTAGGAACAATCAACACTTCTGATCCACGATTGATTTATGATGGGCTCTTTGGTGCTGATTACAGTTTTTCTCCTGATGGGCAGAAGATCCTTGTGAGTTATGTAGAAACATCAGGTGGCAGCACAATGAACCTCGGCGTGATGAATAAGTCTGGTGGGGAATTCACTGGACTCAATATACCAACGTTTACTAGCAAAACAGTTTGGAGTGAAGATGGAAGAACCGTATACTACGCTCAGCCTTTGGACATACCTGATGGCGCAGTTTTACCAAATGATTATCAACAGAGTAAATTTACGACACAAGATTCATTCTGGAAAGTAGACGTCACTACAGGGAAAAAAAGTCGACTCATAGATCTTGAGGAGCTTCCAGAGGAAATTGATGCGACTAACCTCTTTCTCTATTCTGATGAAAGTATCTTATTTTTTATCAATCGTGCAAATGGGAACCTTTACCGTATGAATATCTAGACCATTACTAACACACCCTTCCAAAACATCCTTATCATCAATGGTATAATACTATTAGAAATATTTTTGTGTGATCTATGATCAACCAAAAGTACTTAACTACTCACACTCTATGAAACGGTTACTTTTACTCTTTGCGCTCTGTGCATTTATTGTGCCGAGTGTGGTTTCTGCAGAGGACTCATCACCTCTCTCTCAATACAGATTTCTCCAAACAATCCCTGGCCTGGTCAGTGAAGGAGGTTCAATTGGTAGTTTTCCAGCTTACATCTCTGGGATCTTTAACTTTGGTATTGCAATTATCGGT